>MFXW01000065.1 GCA_001787585.1 Candidatus Peribacteria bacterium RIFCSPHIGHO2_02_FULL_53_20 | reverse complement strand
CGTACGCGATATTCTCCGACTCGGAGTAATCCACGATAGTGCCTGTGATCTGGACATCATCGCCACCGCCACCGTTGCATGCCCCGTTCACGCCGGCTTCGTAGAGAAGGAGCGATGTTTCCGTGATCAGAGACTCATCCACCGCTTCGGTGAAAGCGACGCCGATGTTGTACATGGCGCGATCGACGCCCGTCGCGTTATTTTCCGGGAAAGAGGCCTTCACCGTAGGACCGAACGCATCGCTGCCCGTCGCGGTGAATGGCACGAAGTAGTCAGGACCCATCAGCGCCATACTGTCGCTATTACGCACACCGCCCGTCCCTCCAAACCCGCCGGAGGGTCCCTTAATAATGAGAACATAGGAATTTCCAGCAACGAGCGCGGTCCCCCCTGTGGAGCCTGTAGATGCTGTCGGCGCCTTCTTGCCCGGAGTGACCGTGAGGGTGGCACCGCTCTCATGCCATGCCATGTTGCAATCGGTAGGCAGAGCGGGATTCCCCCCAGGTGTACCGCATGCCAACAGGTTACTGCCCGTCGGTTGCCCGTTACTTGTGGCAAAAACCTGCACGTTGGTCCCCAGCTGTACAGACCCCGAAGATGTCCCCGTGCGCATGGTGGAACCTGTGCCACTGCCACCGGGACTGAAGTAGACGCGGATGCGCGCATTGAGCGGAAGAACGGAACCCGGCCGCGGCACCGATCCAATGACAACCGGCGGGCGGATGAAATTGCCGCCTCCGGAGAAACTGCTAGTCTTGAATTGATAGGAGACATTGGCGGGGAGGGCCAGCCCCGTGCCGGTCTTGATCCCCGTCGTATAGGTGATGGTGTACCAGGTGCTCGCTTCGAGATTGGCATGCTCACAGACAATTTTCTCTTTGATGCCGCTTGTCGCGTACTGCTTGATCATCGTGCAGAGTGCCGACCCTGTGGGTGCGCCATCCTGAGCATTGCCAGTATTGGTCTTGAGCGAAACGGTACCCGATGTGAGCGTCTGTCCACTGAGCGCCCGCGTAAATTCTCGGTCGATGAAAGCCTCCACGGGCACGTTCTGCTGAAGGTCGGGTGGTCCGCCGATACTCGTCACACCGAAAGCGTGTACGTGCTCTACACCCATAAGCATCACAAATGCACCGCAAAAGAGAGCCATGCTCGCGCGGAGTATGCAGAACTTCCCCGTCTTTGGCGCTTGGTAAGCTACGATCTTGGAGCCTGTTATAGCAGTAACTATCCACTTGGGAAGAATAAATGCTCTTTACGGAATTCTACGGATGCTCTGTTACATACTTTTGTCCACGTACTCTTTCATGAAGAGCATTACCACAAATAGCCAGTAGGCCTACGCTTCAGCTTTGCTCGTTCCGCCCGCATCGCGAAATCTGCCCGCGCGGCAAATACTTCGTAGCGTGGAGCAGATTCGGGGAACTGCTTGGCGAGGAATGCACTCAACGCTATGGCATCTTCCGCATTGTGCGAGAGCGCGATGAAATGCGCATTGCGAACAATCGCCTCAATAAACGATCCAAGTAATGCGTCCATCTCCGGCTTCATCTCCTCTAGGGAAAATTGCTCACTGCTCGTTGCTCCCTGCTCACTTTCCCCAAGAACTTCCGCAAGCGCCAGCGCAATGCTCAGATCATTCCACCTCCCAAGCTCGTATGCCTTTGCATACGCATCAGCGGCAGCCTCCAGATTCCCTTTCGTTCGTGCAATGTCCCCCTGCAACCTCCATCCACGCGGGTCCTCGGCATTGAGACGGAAGAATGCATCCATCGCCTCCTGAGCCTGCAACGTTTCTCCCTGCATTGTCCTGAGTAGCGCGCGACTCAGATGCATATCGCGCGAGAACCATTCCGACGCGCTTCGGTCATACCACGTCAATGCCGTTGTGAAATCTTCCTGTGTCTCGGCATGGCGCCCGATGGAAGACGTGACGAGAAAGACTGCTTCTCGTAAGGCAACAGTTAACAATAGTACTGCTACTGTAAGCTCTAATTTATGAACAAATTTTGTATTCATTTTTTTTGCTTTATCCTGTACCTGCTCTGAGCTTTGTCGAAGGGTGCATTTTGCATTTGCGCTCGCAAGCACGCCAAGCATCATCCAAAACGGCAGAGCGATCCCCACAAACTGCAGATTATAATCGATGAGGTTGTGGGCAACCACACCGAGAACCGCTATGAACAAGAATGATTGCTGTATTGCTGTATTGCTGTATTGCTGATCGAGTTCCACTCCGTTCGCCATCCGCTTGCGAACAATACAACAATGCAACAATGCAACCATCGGCCATAGGATCACAACAACCAGTATCGCAAAAAGAATCGCAGCGACAATTCCTCTCTCGGTAGCCAGCTTCAAAAATATGTTGTGCGGATGATCCGATGTCGCAAGCACGGATGTCTGCAGGCGCTGATGCACGAAGCGAAAACTGTACGGACCCCAGCCAAGGAGCGGTCGCTCGGAAATCAATGTGATGGATTGCTTCCAAAACTGCTTGCGCTCATTGATGGATGATCCTCCTTCGTCAGCGGTAAAGGTTACTTTTTCTCCGATGCTTTGCACTGGATGAAATTGTCCACGCATGGCATTCGCCGCAAAGAACAACGCGACTGCAATCACTGCAACCACACAGGTTCGTGCAAACATTCTTCCGCAATCTGTCATCCCTGGCCCTCGTAGCCCTGCCTGTCCGGCAGACAGGCTCGGCGTAGTGGGCTGCAATCCACCACTCTTTCTCCTTACCCATTCCCATAATCCCAGTAACGCGATCTGTCCCCCAAACGCAATCATCGCTCCCCGCGAATAACTGAGAAGCAGCGTCCCCAAGACGAGTCCCAGCAACCCGCAACCCGCAACCTGCAACCGCGCGTTCCTTCCCCGCATCCACAATACAATCATCGGCCATGCGAGAAGGACGAATTGCGCCCATGCATTCGGCCAGTAATCGGTATGGAAACGGTGATCGAAGAACGTTCCGACGAAGCGGTTCACGGGCTGCATGCTGTACACCAGCAATCCGAAGAAGGCTCCGAGAACCGCGGCCACGGTCATCGTATGGATGAAGCGATGGGCAAAACGCGCTCCGGATTCCCCTCCCGCGTGTCGCATCGTCCAGAGAAAAATCAGAACCAGTGCACTATCGCGCAGCACTTCATCCAAGCCGTAGTTTCTCGTTGTGGAAAAGAAATACGACAGCGTTGTCCATGCGAGAAATCCGAATGCACATACCCAGAGCAAGCCGAAAGAATTCTCCATTCTCAATTCTCCATTCCTTGCCCCGCCGAAGCTCCGCAAGAGCGAAGGGGGGTCAATTTTCTCAGATGAACGAAGCGTATCCGCAAGCACCAAAGCTCCCGCAACACCCACCAGCATCCACGTCGTCTCCAGACTTTTTCCCCCGCGCCAGAGCACGGAAAAGAGGAGAAAACAGAGGAGCAACCCTTCCACAGGTGGAACACGCGAGAAGGAGAGTTTTTGCATGCGGAGACAGTATGCACGAGTCATGGAGAAGAATCCTCTGCATCGCGCCCATTCAAACAAGGGAAAACCCGTCTTCACGGATACGGCTATTTCTGCTATACTGTACGGAAATATGCATATCACTCCCGATTCTCCGGCGCATGCGGAACGCATATTTGCGCTCCAGATGCTCTTCCTTGGATTGAGTGTGCTTTTGGGACTCGTCGTCATTATCCAGTTTGGATCTCCGGGCAGACGCATGAACGCAGATGGGGTGTACTCTGCCGCTCCGATGTACGGCGTTCCGCACTATCCGCGTCCGATTTCGGATTTCCTCGGAAGCAGCTCTTCGCGAGAACGATCCGAGCGGAGCAGAGAATACCGAGAGGTTACTTCCGCGCCGGAGGCTTCAGTGAGTTCCACTCCTCGAATCCGCCGCTCCTCCTCTGCTTCTTCCAGAAAACTTGAAGACCGCGTGCGACGCCGTATGGAACGTCACCAACAGGAAGCACCTCCTGAGCACGAGGAGAAACGAACTCCTCGCAAAAATACACGGAATAGTGATACACGATTCGCACCGGGGTGGTTCTGGAGATGAGATTGATGCTCGGTATTTTCTTATAACGCAGCACTATAGAGATAGATCGCCGTTACGGAGAAGACCACAATACCAAGTCCGAGGAGGAGATACCGCACTGCAGCATCCTCTTCAGAATGCACTACAGGAGACAGCTGAGCAGGAGAGATATGCCAGTGGGGAAGGTGGAGTGTGGTACGCATGACGACAGTGAAGACGGAGAAGTATGGACATTCTTACCAAGATCATTTTGCTTCTTCGGGAACCCGATACACCGATACCTGTCTCCCTCCTGCCCCCCGCGGAAGCACTGCACGCGGATCGATGAATTCCTCGAGTTCCATAGGCTCTTGCACATATCCGCGCATGTCCGGCACTTCTCCTTTGTGAATGCCAAGGTGCAGATGTTTGCGGTTGAGGTCACTCCAGAAACTACGTGCAGGTGCAAGTTTGCCAAGACGGTCTCCCGCAGCAAGGATGGTTCCCTCTGAAGCAAGACCATCCCCGTCAAGATGACCGTAGATGACCGTCACCGATGCATCACTGATGTTACAGCGCTGTGTGAGCACGCCGCCGTATCCTTCGGCAAATCCGCTGTAAAGGACACTTCCACTGCAGATTGCGGAGATCGGAATTTCTTCATCAAGCTCGGAAGCAGAGACTTCATAATCGAGACCCGCGTGGTATCCATCGAACCGCTCGGGAGGATCGATGGGATTTTCTTTTGCATCCGTTGTGACATGCATGCCGAAAGTCAATGCTACGGGACGATTGCGCGCGCTCGGAATGGGCGCAGGTGCGCGGTCGACAAGGCAACCAGTGAGGAACAGGAATAGTGCGAAAATCAGGGTGAAGAACCGGAGAGCGTAGGACATATGCAACCAAGACGCACATGCGCATCGAACCTTACCGGGAAATATTTGCGTATGGGAAAATCGTACTCTAAAGCAATGCCCTCTGGTATTGTCATACTATGCCGACGTGGCGGAATTGGTAGACGCGCACGCTTCAGGAGCGTGTAGGAGCAATCCTGTGAGAGTTCGATTCTCTCCGTCGGCACCATCGTGATATTGCAAATGCAGTGAAAGTACGCTATACTTACTTACGTACTTCCCTACTTTTATGACTAGTAAAATCGTCAAAAGCACGCCGCGCGGTCAGATCACATTGCCAAAGCAATGGAGAAGTCATTTCTCTACGAATAATTTCATTGTGGAAATGCATCAAGATCGATTGGTCATCCATCCTTTCGATTTGGCGCAAGCCACTGCAGAAGAAATCATCTTTGACGCGGACCGGGATAATCATGGAAAAGGAATACCTGCGAGGGAAATGATTCGATTGATTAAGAAAATCAACCATGAACAAAATTGAGAAATTTCTGCGATTGATCTCGAGAAAAGACCGAGAGGCAATTTTACTGGTCATCGCGCAGCTCGGAAGGGATGCAACAAAAGTTCCCGGCATTGTCGCTTTAACGGGCATGAAAGGCTGGTTCCGCGTTCGCTTGGGACGGTATCGGATACTGTTCTTCGTCGATCCCAAGACACGATCTGTTGAAGTAAAACGTATCACGAAAAGGGATGAAAAGACGTATAAGAATCTATAAGCATTACCACATCGGCTTGCCGCTCACGGCAATTCCTCCGATATCAACGAACGAATCTTTTGATAAGTTGGTAATCGTATCAAGCCCTCCAGCGAATACGATGAACGAATAGCATTCAAAGCGATCTTGATCACGCTTCCGGATCGCTGCGCGCTGGACATATATGAGAGCCTTTCCGTCGTAGCGGATTTCCACCGAACCGTTCATTTTATGCAAAGGCGGAACATTGGATCGCACGGCGATCTCCACTTTGTGCCACTTGCCATCTGCGGAAAACTTCGTGGTACTCACGCGCGTTACTCCGAGCTCATCCCGGAAACCGCCGTATTCAATGAAACCGAGTCTGTCCCAACCCATCCACACGCCGAAGTACGACAAACTATGTGTTCCTTCCACTTGATTGAGGATACCTCCGACGATACCCGGCAAACCTCCCGTGGACGAAAAATCGAATTCCTTCGGAAAGCGCACATAGTAGCGCAAGTACATATCATCAGACGGAACGATACTTCCGCAGGCAAGCGCGGTGACGCCCGAAGGCGGAAGACTGTAGAAGTGCGTGGTAAACGGACTCCCTGCGCCTTTCGGTAGCTGTACACGCATGAATTCTGCGATCTCTCCCCCCTCTTCTTTGAGAGGATTCACGCGACTCAGATCCAGCGAGTCGAAGACTTCCCCATGATTGGATTTTCCGCTCTTATGTTTATTGAACGTGGCACGTGCAATTGTTTTCACGACGTAGAAATTCCATGCCTCCTTCCATGTATTATTGAAAGGGAATACGAAAACATCTGTAGAAGATTTTTTCTTGGTCACACGAACTGATGTTTGTCTGGAAGAAGAGCTGCGCGGAGCGATGTAGGATTTTTTGAACCGTAAAGATCCTGAAACAGGAGGCATAGAAGAAGCACTACTCCGGGATGCCGCGAATCCCACGGGCATTGGGGCTGCCACAATGAGCAACACTGCCAGACTGGTGAGGAAAAATTTCTGCAGAATCCGAAGGAAAAATCGCATGCAGTGTACGTTCTACGTTCCATGAATGCCATTGAATTGTCCTACTTCTTCGCATCCTCCCACAACCCAATTACATTCCCCTCCGTATCTTTCACGTACGCATAAAACCCCATGCCCATCATATCCACCTTAGGCTTCACCACGGTTCCTCCGACTTTCAAAAGCTGCTCCACCTTTTCATCGATGGAAGACACGTTGATCGCGAAGACCGGAGCCTGCACCTCCTTGTTTCTCAGAAGCATTCCTCCGTTGATCGCGCCGACCTCGAGAGGTAAGCGAGTCTTTTCATCAATCGGTGTCGTGTGGATGCCAACGTACGTCGAGCCATCCGGCATGGGCCAGTCTTGGAGAGCCCATCCGAAGATGCTGTAAAACGCCCGAGCGCGCGCAAGATCATCTACCGGGAGTTCGAAGTGCACGATGCCATCCATAAGAGAATGGGGAAAGAGATCGAAATGTACCTCAAAAAGAGACGATGGGGCACCGGAACAATGACCACAAATTCGTTGACAGATAGCCAAAAGTAAGCAGAATGGATTGGTCAGGATTTCTGCTTTCGAAATGAGAGTGGAGCTTGGCAGTTATGCTCTTTCATTGCATCGGCGAGAAGCCGATGTAGGCACTGTGCACATTACGAAGTGTGTAGATTGCCTACATCGTTGTAGGTCGCAATAGGCGCGCGCCTTTCTGCGTAACCCCTCTACGGTACCGTAGCGGGATTTTTAGACTGGGCCGTTGTGCCCACATCCGAAAAGGAGTTTCTGTCATGCAAAGCCCGATGTCACGTTTGCTCGAAGTTCTGGGAACGCTCACAGTTCCCGAAAATTTCGGGCAGCCCAAATTGGACTGGAACGGTCCCTTCAAAATGGACCCGAGTTGGCGTGTGGCCGACTTTACTCTCTGTCCGTGTGAGTGCCTCGTTGCCGATGGAAAGTTCGGCTACGAGATTCAGCATCATGACGGACTGGTCGGGGACAAGAATGGGCCTGTTGGTCACGCCTTTGCCAATGCCCTTTGCCGTCAGGCCGACGGTCTCAACAACATGCAGGGACTGGTGACTGCCAATTTGGCACCACCGGTTCGACTTGCTTTGGTGACGAAAGTGATCACCAAGAGCTTGAATCGTGTGGTACAATTGTGGGGAGATGCGCAGTCTGGGGCAGCGCAAGCTGTCTGTGATTGTTGGGAGAACAAATGGTTCCCCGCTGACGCAGACAAAAAGCTGGTCATTACCTGTGGCGTCTTCATCCACCCGTTTGCAGGTCTCGTTGACCCCGGATCGGGAGGAAAGTTCGATCCGAAAAACTTCCTCGACGGAGAAGCGATGGCAAAGTCAAAGCACGCCATCTACTGCCTGACGTACTACGGTATGGTGGGTATGCTCTTCGATGCCCTAACGGGCGGTCTGACTCCGGACGAACGGATCGAACGCGCGAAAACCGCGCGCCACCCGTTCCTCGGGTTCAAATTCGCCGGCGATGCCTAATCGCCACAACTACTCGTCAATCGCAATGATTGAGCAAACCCGGAGTCTCCAAGACTCCGGGTTTGTTTGCATGTCCACATTTCCGGTCTACCATCTCCTTCGCCATGAACGTAAAACACCTCCGCCGCAATCTCTCCCTCCTCCTCATTATTGCTGCCGGGATGCTTGCTGCAGGAATCGCAACAGGCATGCAAAACAAAAGTCCCGAAGCTCCGCACATCGCATTCTTTGACGTGGAGAACGGGAACTTCGTCGCGGAGAGTGGCGGCATCAAGCGCATGGAAGTGTGGGTCGTGCCGGAGGCAGCCAGCGGGGAACAAAACTGGGACACTCTCGGTCTGATGAAGCGGACATCGCATTGGTTTTCCTCGGCTTCGTGGGCTCTCCCGATTCCGAAGGAACCCGTTGCCGCGTATCAGATTCTGGTGCGAGGGTACGACGAGAGCGGAACGGAGATGGATAGGGTGACGTTGCCGTGGATTGGGGAGAGGATGCTGAAGGAGAAGGTGTGGGGAGTGAAATGAGAATTTTGAGGTCTGATATTCTCAAAAAATCCTTTGACCATGCTCCATGTCCTGCTACAATAGAATCAATCACGCCCGATGGGATTTCGATCCTGTCGGGATATTTTTTGTCTGAATAAAGGGGCGCAAATGTTCGAGAGAACAGAGAAAGATTGCTCTTTTGCGTTATTCGTTTTCAAGATATTCCCGACCAAGACCCCCTTTTGGAAAAACGAGGATGGCTTGTTTTCGACGCTCGCGGAGAACATCGAAGATTGGAGCATAGTCCCCATCACCGCTCACGAGAATGAATCCCTGATAATCATCGAGATTGAGGAGAATTTCCTTCGCGATCTCAATATCAAAATCACACTTGCGTCGTAGAATCGGCTTGGCAAGAAGATTACCTTCGTGATCTGTCGTTAGCGGTACTTTCTTCACAGCTTTCGTTACGATGCGGTAGCCGATTGCTGCCTGCTCTTTAAGAAAGAAGGCAGACTTTTCATGCTGATCCGTTCCGTGAAAGAGAACGATCTCACAAATGTTCTCATGCTTCGTAAAAAGGGAAAATAGCTTGCGCGTATCAACTGTCCAGCCGTTCTTATGTTGCGCATGGAATACGTTCGCCCAATCAATGAGAACCAGCGTCCTGCCCTTCAGATGAAAAAATGTATCAAGTACGATATTTGGCTTTTGCATCTCATAAATATCCAGCGAGAAATCCAAAAAAACAAGTTGTACGTACGTACACCTCGCGGTAGTTCGCCGTCAAAAAAACTATGACGTCGACAGGCAATTTTCCATTTTCAATTTTCAATTTTCAATTCGTTCAATGCTCTCTTCGCATCCTCCTCCAACGGACTGCTCTTCACAGCTTTTTCATATGCCTGAATCGCAAGCTCTATTTTTCCCTGCGCCCGCAGTATCTGCCCCACGTTGTACCACGTCGTCGCATCATCGCGGATTGCGAGTGCTTTGCGATAGGCCTCAAGTCCCCTATTGATATTTCCACGACGCGTTTCCTCGGTACCAATGTTGGTCCAAGCGACATAAGAATTTGGCTGTACTTCGCTTACATGGGTAAAAAGCGTGAGCGTGTCTTTCCAGACGAGAGATTGGCGGTATGTAAGAACGCAGAAGAGCAACAGAACCAAAGAAATAATCCCATACGTTACTTTCGTTTTTTTTTCGACCCAACGCCCAACGCCCAACGCCCCAATCCAAAATAATCCCATCGAAGGCAGATACGCATACCGATCCGACGTCACATAGATATCGAGTAGTTCATTATGCCCCTTCATCACATTGCTGGAGCTCGGTGCAAGGAAAAGGAGGAACCAGCCCCAGGCAAAGAGCGGTAGGCGCATGTCACGTTTGAAAGCCAGCCAAAGCACTATGCAAGTCACCCCAATGACAAACAAAAGTGAGATCGTGAGCTCGGGAGTGGCAAAATCAATCGGCTTGGTGAATGGATACAACGGCGAGAGGTGCACAGGAATGAAGAATTTTTGCAGCAACAACGTCACTGCCCGGCAGCCGATCAGGATTTTTTCGTAGAGGAATCCGGTGTTGGCGATTTTCCCACCGAGCGCGACGATGCCGAAGATGATGCTCAAGCCAAAATAAGGCAATGCTCGTTGAAGCATCTTTCGATCCATCTTTTCGCCACGATACCAATCCATCAGCGGCAACATCAGCGGCCACGTAATGACCGAAACTTTACTCAGAAGCGCCAGGGCAAATGCCACAACGCTCCACCAATATTTCTTTCGCATATTTTGGTCTCCCCGCGATTGAAGATAGAACAATACCGTCCATAAAAAGAAAAAGGTCGAGAGCACATCCTTGCGAGCTGCAGCCCAAACGACGGATTCGGTGTGGAGGGGATGGACGGCAAAAAGGAGTGCAGCAAGGAAGGCAGCCGTAGCGGAGAGCCGCGGCTCTCCGCTACGGCTGCGCGGATTGATAAGAAGTGGAAAAATACTACATACCATTACCGCATTCGCGATATGCAACACCAAATTCCCCAGATGATAACCAAACGGCTCCAGCCCCCCGATCGCACAATTCATCTGATAGCTCAGCAGCGTCAACGGGATATAGAGCTCCGGATCATACGAGGTGAATGCAGCGCGAATATTGCTCCATGTGAGTCCGTGCACGATCGGATTATCCACAATCAGAAGCCGGTCATCCCAGGTCACAAAACTATTCCCTAAAGAATGTGCATACACTGCAAGCGGCAAAAAAATAAGAAGCCCGAGAAGAATATTGCGACGAAGCATCTCCAATACTCTAACAGTTGGCGGGGTCCCGTGCGCCACGGGGGGTGTTGCGGCCGGTGGAGGGGCTCTGGCGCACGGTGCGCTTTTCTTTGTTTCTTTCTTTTGTCGGGCAGACAAAAGAAAGAAAATACCAAATTCAAAGCAACAGACGTGTCTCGCACTTGACGAGATGAATTAGCACTCTATAATTCCGACTGCTAACGGAGCATTGCTTCTCCGAGAAGCCCATTTCTTCAGCACTTCTTTAACCCTTTTCTCCTTCCGACTATGGCAAAAGACGATGTTCAGCTCGCAATCCACCTCCAACCCATCGGCGACCGCGTGGTCGTTCGCCCGCTCGAAAAGGAACAAGTCACGGCCTCGGGCATCGTGATTCCCGATACCGCTTCGGGGGAAAAACCCCAAGAAGGCGTCGTCGTTGCACTCGGTAAAGGAGGAGTCGGCAAAGATTGCAGCAATCCCACAGACTTCCTCAAAGTCGGCGACAAAGTCCTCTTCGGTAAATACGCCGGCGACGATGTGAAACTCAAAGACAAGAGCGGCAAAGACGTGGAAGTCAAAATCCTCCACCTCGACGCCGTTCTCGCCATCGTCAAGTAATCCTGAATACACTTTTCTGCCTTTCCTACCCTTTTCTCTACTTTTCTCACTTCTCCTATCATGGCAAAGCAACTCCTCTTCGGCACCGACGCACGGCAAAAGATCTTCTCCGGTGTCACGCAACTCGCTGCAGCCGTCCGCGCGACGATGGGCCCCAAAGGGCGCAACGTCGTCATTGAAAAGAAGTACGGCGGACCGACCGTCACGAAAGACGGTGTCACCGTTGCCAAGGAAATCGAGCTCGAAAACCCTTGGGAGAACCTTGGCGCTCAGCTTGTGAAGGAAGCCGCAACGAAAACCAATGACGCAGCGGGGGACGGAACGACCACGGCCACGGTTCTCGCGCACGCCATCATGGAGGAAGGGCTCAAGCACTTGAGTTCGGGCAGTAACGCCATCTCCATCAAGCGCGGTATTGATAAAGCTGTGAAATCAGTAACGGACTTCCTCGAGAAGATCCGCAAAAACGTGAGCAAGAAGGAAGAGTACGCCGCAGTCGCGACGATTTCTGCCCAAGATGAGGAAATCGGCAAAGTGATCGCCGAAGTCATCGACGAAGTCGGCAAGGACGGAGTGGTCACGGTAGAAGCCGGGCAAACTATGGGTCTTGAAAAGGAATATGTCGAAGGGATGCAGTTTGATCAGGGTTTCATATCGCCATATTTCGTGACGGATACGGGACGCATGGAGGCGACATTTGAAAACCCGTATATCCTCATTACCGATAAGAAAATCGGTTCCATCCAAGAGATCCTCCCCTTGCTTGAGGCTCTCGCACAACGCGGACGGAAGGAACTCGTCATCATTGCAGAAAGCGTGGATGGCGAAGCACTCGCCACTCTTGTGGTGAATAAACTCCGCGGTACCTTCTCCACACTCGCGATCAAAGCTCCTGCCTTTGGCGACCGCCGCAAGGAGATCCTCAAGGATATCGCTCTCCTCACGGGAGGACGCGTGATCTCTGAGGAGGTAGGCTTGAAACTCGAAAACGCCACGATCGAAGATCTCGGCAAGGCTCGCAGAGTCGTCGCTGATAAGGATAACTGCACGGTGATCGGCGGTGCCGGAAAGAAAAAGGATATCGAGGACCGCGTGAATGAAATCAAAGTCCAGATCGAATCGACCAAGTCCGATTTCGACCGCGAGAAACTTCAGGAACGCCTCGCCAAACTCAGTGGCGGAGTCGCCGTCATAAAGGTAGGTGCGGCCACAGAAGTAGAGCAAAAAGAGAAGCAACACCGCGTGGAGGATGCGCTTTCTGCTACCCGCGCAGCTGCCGAGGAAGGGATCGTCGCTGGAGGAGGCACAGCCTACATCCGCGCACTTCCCGGTCTCGAGAAGCTCTTAAAAGAAACGAAAAGCATCGACGAGAAGCTCGGTATCGAGATCGTCATGATCGCCCTCACTGCGCCGACGCACCACATTGCGGAAAACGCCGGAGTTTCCGGGGAAGTCGTCGTTGCCAAGGTGAAGGATCTCACGGGCGATCATGGATACAACGCTCTCACGGAAAAATACGAAGACCTCGTCAAAGGCATGGTCATTGATCCGAAGAAAGTCACGCGCAGCGCTCTCGAGAATGCCGCGTCTGTGGCTTCGATGTTCCTGACATTGGAAGTCGGCATCACCGATATCCCGAAGCCAGAGCCAGCAGGACCAGCGATGCCGGGAGGAGGGATGGGCGGAGATTTCTAAATCGATAGCAATATTGCAAAAGAGCAGGGGTCTTGCCCCTGCTTTTTTTGCAGTTTCTTCTCTTGAGCAACGAACCCATACCATGCACACTCATGCACCATGGCAGAAGCCCACACTCCCGGCGATGGTACTACAGATGATAATTTCGAGCAGGCTCGCCGAGCCTTACGAAAAGAATTCGACGAATTGCACGCAGAAGCGGAAGAAAATCTTCTACACAGAGCAAAAAAAGATACTATTCCTGCTCTTACAATCATCGAAGGATTTGCCAATCTTGAACCTGGCCTTATTCTCTCTCATGAGCAAATCACAAGACTTAGAGGTGAACCGAGTCAACGAATAATGGAACGTATCCGGGAGCGACTTTGTGCGCTCATCGCCACAGAACAGATGCAACAAGTGTTAGCAGTAGTTCCTGCAATGACGGAGGAGGATTCCAGGCGCGACAGTAAAGTGCGATGGGAAGATCTGCATTCACTTCGGTGGATTATGGAAAATATGCCCAACCCGCCAATAACATCTGAACGAATGCAAACCCTTCCCGCTTGGCTCATCGGAGGTCTCGCTACCGAAGCACGCTGCGCTATTGCCGAGGTATGTGCGGAATTGCAAGTTCCCATATATAAGCATCCTCAACTGGGAGATGGCGATGAAGCAGCTTCACCCACTGGAAATGAAAAGCAGAGTGAAAAAAAACGACGACCTATCAATCCTGACCGCGATCTTCCGCCAGGAACGGTTCGGCTTATTACGGAACCCGGAGAACTGCGTAGTTACGCGGACGTAATCGGTCTGGATGAGGCAATCGAGCGTTTGCGACCATCGGTTCTTCGCCTGCTCCATAGCGATCTCGCCGTTACGCCCACACAGCACGCTATCCTTATAGGAGCACACGGCGTAGGGAAAACGCTGCTTGCGGAAGCCCTTGCTCGCGATGTGATTGAAAGGCAAACACTTGCGGGACAAACGCCTATTAAATTTGCTCATGTCAGACTTCAGAATGTATTTTATAAATGGGTAGGGGCATCCAATACAAATATGAATAGTCTCCTGCAATATCTCGAAGACAACGCGCCGATCATCGCTTTTATGGATGAAATTGAAGCCGCGCTGAATGATCCCTCTGTTGCTCAGATGCATGAGGAAACTCTGCGCGTACAGAACACCATGCTCGAATGGATGAGTGGACTGCAGAAACGCAAAGATATCTTCATCATCGGCGCTACGAACCGCCCAGAATTGATGCACACCGGATTTTTGAGAGGGGGGCGTTTCGGAAGAGCGATTGAAGTGCCATGTCCCAATGTAAGCAGCCTTTCACAAATGCTGAAACGACGTATTGATCTGTTTCCAATCGAAAAAACATACGATACTGCAATAGCAGACGGGCATCTCGCTCGTCATGCCTTCCCTTCCTGCGAAGAAGCCAATGCATTCTCCGGTGCGGATATAGACGTATGGGCAGGACATATCGAAGATGCACTATTGCTTGCGCGAGATGCCGATGCAAGCGCAACAATCACCATTGATGATGCGCTGATGGGTCGATGCTATAAAGCCGTATGCACGGATCGTGAAGCTCGACGACGAAAACTCGCACATGCAGCGGCAGACGGACATACATGCAATGTCGATAGCCCCTTTGGGCAATTATTCCGCCAGCTCCAACCCCATTCGACACCAACGGGGGAGGCAAAACCAGCACCAAAGATCTTGATTCCGTAAGCGTTCGTAAGATCCTCCCCTCCCATTCGTCTCCTTCTCTACAGTCCCCCAACCTCTCTTATAGAGAGATAGATGGGGAGCTTGCTACACTTCGAGTACTGCATTTATTTCTTCACCTCTGCACTATGGTTTCCGCTTCCGTCCGCTTTTCTGCTTTTATCGCTGCGACGCTCTGCCTCGCTGTGATAGCACCCGCTCTCGCATTTACCGATGTCTCATCGACAACCTCTTACAGCACAGCAATCAATGCCCTGCAGGAACAAGGCGTGATCGAAGGATATGCCGACCCTTCGACAAGCTCAGGGCAGGCTCGACTCTTCAAGCCCTCTGCACACATCAACCGCGCGGAGTTTCTGAAGATCGTGCTCGAGAGCAGAGGCGATATCGCCGATCTCAAGAATTGTTTCCCGGATGTGAAAGAACAGTGGTTTGCCGCCTACGTCTGCACGGCGAAGTCAGAGGGTATTGTTGCGGGATATCCCGATGGAACGTATAAGCCGGAGCAGGAGATCAACTTCGTCGAAGCAAGCAAGATTCTGGCACTCGCCTACGACCAGAAAATCGATCAGAACTCAGTCGATTGGTACGAGCCGTATGCACGCGCGCTGGAATCTTCCTCCGCTATTCCACCCTCCATCAATGGTCTTGACCAGCGCCTTAGCCGTGGAGAAATGGCCGAGATGATGTGGAGACTCAGTGCTAATATCCAAGACCAACCTACGAAGGGCTACATCAACGTGAAGTATCCTGAAGTGCAGATCAATCTTGCGAGCAATACTCCACAAACGGCGAAATCCTGCGCGGATCTTCGTGCATTCACGGAGGAAGCGGGACGCACAAGTGGCGGATACGGTATAGAGGGCGACATGATGATGCGTGCTGTGCCTTCCATGGCACCCAGCACCGGCACACCGGAGGGTAGAGACGGGACTCTGTCCCGTCTCTCCAACGACGATTATTCGCGAACCAATGTCCAAGTTGAAGGCGTCGATGAAGGGGATATCGTCAAGACCGACGGCACATATCTCTACATCGTCCGCAATCAGGAAATCCGCATCGTCGATGCCACTCCTGCAAGCAATCTCCGGAATATTGCAACGATAAATGTCGACGACCAATCATTCAGTCCAACCGATCTCTATATTGAAGGTGATCGTCTCATCGTCATTGGTTCCACGTGGGATGCAGGCAGTCCTGTCTATCGCCCTATGGCGGAATCGATGATCTGGCCCGGACCCTCGCACAACCGTTCGTATACCACCGTCCGGATCTATGACGTAGGTGATCGGGCAAACCCGAAGCTCTCGCGCACGGTTTCCTTTGAAGGAAATTCACTCAGCACCCGTCGCATCGGCGACAAACTCTACGTTGTCGTAAATCAATCTCCGCGATACTGGGGCGGTCCGGTTCCGCTCGGGGCTGCAGTGAAAGAAGCCGATCTTGTGCCTGTTATCAAAGATTCCGCACAGGGAAATGCAACAGAGCCGGCAGTCCGTTGCGGCAGTGTGGTGATCCTTCCGCATGTGCCTTCGCCAAGTTACCTGATCATCGGTGTTGTTCCTTTGAATGGCAATAATGGAGAGGTTCAACGCACGGCGATCCTCGGCAATGGCGAGAATGTGTACGCCTCGCTCGACAATCTCTACGTCGCTGCGACCGACTGGCAGTATGCATGGAACAATGCGGCAGAGAATGCATCCCAGCAGCGCACCCGTCTATACCGATTTGCTTTCACAAACGATGGCGCACAGTTCCAGGCACAAGGACATGTGCCGGGAAGGATCCTGAATCAGTTCTCGATGGACGAGCATGAGAATCACTTCCGCATCGCGACGACGATCGACGAGCAATGGATGGCAAATAATACGTCACGCGCCTCGAGTAATAATCTCTATATTCTCAATCTCGATATGGAAACCGTTGGCTCTCTCGAAGATCTTGCTCCAGGCGAGAAGATCTACTCCACCCGGTTCCTCGGCGACCGCGCTTACATGGTGACCTTTCGCACGATTGATCCGCTCTTTGTGATCGACACCTCTGATCCAAGAAATCCGAAGATTCTCGGGAAGCTCAAGATCCCGGGCTACAGCGACTATCTGCATCCGTACGATGAGAATCACATCATCGGCTTCGGGAAAAACGCAGAGGTTTCCAAAGACGGCGACAACGCATGGTACCAGGGCATGAAAGTTGCCTTGTTTGATGTCACGGACGTGGAGAACCCGAAAGAGCTGCATACGATCACGATCGGTGATCGTGGCACAGAAAGTCCGCTCCTGCATAATCACAAGGCACTGCTCTTTGATCGCGACCGTGATCTCCTTGCCTTCCCCGTAAACATCCACAAGATTTCAGATGCACAGAAACAGACGGGAGATCCCTCCTCTGCCTACGGCGAACCCGTATTCCAAGGAGCACAGGTCTACACGCTGACTCTCAAAGACGGCTTTACGCTTCGCGGATCGATCACACATTACTCAGATACCGACTGGCAGAAAGCTGGGAGCTATGTGTACGGCAAGGATATCGACCGCATTATCCGCATTGGCGAATCGCTCTATACGATCTCGCAGTGGGGTGTGATCAGTGCAACGGAAGATACCGTGAAGAAAGAGGGATCATTGTCATTCGACATTCCTGCTCCGATCAGCGGTGGAACTTGTCCGGACGAATCGGACCCGAATGTCCATTACGTCAGTAAAGATCCTGACCAATGCGCACTTGTGCGGTTTGCATGTGTGCCGGGAACAGAAGCATTTAGTGATCTGTGCGGATGCGGGTGCAGATAAAGGATTCAGAGGATGCAGAAGATTCAGAGGAGTCAGAAGAAAGTTCCTCTGAATCTTCTGAATCGTTTGAATCCTCTGCATCCTTATATTCTCAGATCTTCCCTCGTCACCGTAATCACCTCCCCCCGCTTCGGTGGCTCTCTGAGAAACCGATCCGCCAGATACGTCTCCAATGTGTCTTGAATTGCCCGTCGCATTGCACGAGCGCCGAATTCCACACTGTATCCTTTTGTCGCGATCGCCGTCAGCG
>MFXW01000064.1 GCA_001787585.1 Candidatus Peribacteria bacterium RIFCSPHIGHO2_02_FULL_53_20 | reverse complement strand
GAGCCAGAACAGTACAAAAAGAAGGAGTACCGCACTCACGATCGTGAGAATCCAGATGCGAATTTTGGGGACACTGAGGAGACCCATGGACTGGAGGCGTGACCGGATCTGTTGCTGCCAGACATGCGGAGAGAAGGCGCGGAGCGCTTCTTGGAGCATGGAGTGATCAGCCAGAATCGCCCGGAAATCGGTTGCGCGGTCGACAACCCGAAGACCCTTCAAACGCAGTCCACCGACGAGTGATTTTTCGCGCAACGCGAACCGCGCACGCGCTCCCAGAGCGCTGCAGCCGGAAAAAAATGCATCGCGTTCCTGTGGGTGATCATCCAAAAAGGCGCCGTACCCCGTGAGCACAAGCAACAACTCACCGGAAGTGTCTTCCGCGCGCTTCAGAAATTGCGACCACAACTCCCCTTCCTGCGGCAAAAGGACAGAGACAGAAGGCATGGCGAAGCAGTGAAGAAATTATTTCCTGAGCGCCGCAAGTGCGGGAAGCTCTTTCCCCCCAATGAACTCGAGCATCGCTCCCCCACCCGTACTCACGTAGGTGTAGGCATCGAGGGGATAATGATAGCGGATGTGAAAATCGATCGTGTCCCCTCCTCCAATGATAGCGGTCGCACCACCTGTACAAGTCTTCGCTATCGCTTCAGCTATACGTTTCGTCGCGTGGGAGAAACGGTTTAATTCGGAAAGTCCCAAAGGTCCGTTCCAGATGATCGTTTTTGCTTTGGCGATCACTGCGATAAAGCGTTCCAAACTCACTTTGCCGACATCATAAATCGCCATGTCTCCTTCGATATCCTCCACAGGAAGGTCAAGTTTTACCGCAGTCTCCGAAGCTTCAGTGGCGACGACGACATCCCGGGGAACGTGGATTTTGGCCTTGCCCGAAATTTTGCTTTCAAGCATCAGCTCCTGACATTTCTCTATCCATTCCTCTTCATACTTACTCATGCCGACATCAAAGCCCCGTGCCGCGATAAACGTATTGGCGATACAGCCACCAATGAGAACGTCATCTCCCTTCGTCAAAAAATTCTCGATGACCGGGATCTTGGTTTCCATTTTCGCCCCGCTAATGATGAGAACCACAGGCTTCTGCGGATGTTCCGTAGCCTTGGAAAGATGAGTGACTTCCTCCTCCAGCTGGAGTCCCATGTAGGAGGGAAGCAATTTCGGGATACCGACCATACTTGCATGCGCGCGGTGGCAATTCGTAAATGCATCGTTGACATAGAGATCGGCGAGTGCTGCCAATTCTCTGGCAAACGACGGATCGTTTTTCTTCTCTCGTGCATCAAACCGAAGATTTTCGAGAAGAAGCACTTCGCCATGTTTCAAATGTGCAGCCGCTTTCTTCGTGCTACCACCGACGCAGGAATCTGCAAACAGGACTCTGGTCTTCAGAAGTTTCTCGAGCACAGGCACCAGAGGTTTCTGGCTAAACAGGGGATCTGGTTTGTCCTTGGGTCTTCCCTGATGCGCCATGAGGATTAAGGATGCGCCGCCTTTCAAAATCGCATGCATCGTGGGCAGAAGTGCATCGATGCGGGATGTATCCACCACTTTTCCGTTTTCAATCGGCACATCAAATCCCGCGCGCACGAGGACGCGCTTCCCCTTGAGGGATGCGTCTTTCAAAAGCGGGTACGGAAGGGCGCTCTTCACTATGCCGTCATTCTATAGATCGGAATACGCGGAGACGAGTCGAGGAGAGTTGACTCCCCTCGCAGATGATTCAAGACTCGCCATTTGGGAACCATAATGCTCGTCTGGAAAGATCGTCTTCTGCTGTCCAATATCCGATGAGCATTCCCCCGTCATTCACCACGGTATCCACGCTTTTCCTCTCTTCTGCTGAAGGATCCAGCCGATCCATGAGAGCGGCAATACTGCTATGAAGCGATTCCGTGACGATGTAGCCACGACGGTCGAAGTGCAGCATTTCGCTCAGGCGCTCGGGAAGCATGCTTTCCGTACACGGATAGCGATCCATAGAACCATCGATCCCCTGCTCACGCAGAAAGCGGTTCCACTCCCGAAGAATCAGGGAGCTTTTTGAGGATTTGCCGAGAACACCGAGTAAAAGACGCGAAGAGGAAATGCGGGATTTCGTCATGGTGCGTTGAGCAGTATGCTCCTTCTGTCTATGTCGATGCTCGATCCTGTCCTCTTTTTTCCACTTGTCGCATTTGGCATTTGCGTGGTACTCCATATCGCCGCTCTTCGCGTATTTCCCAATCTCAACCTGCTCGATTTTCCAGAACGCTACGGATTGAAGCGCAAGCGACTCCCCTACCCCACGGGAATTCTCAGTATCTGTACGTTTCTGCTCCTTTTTCTCTATCTCGAATCCTGGAACCAGGAATCTCTCGGCATCGCTACAGCAGTTATTCTTCTTGCACTGGTGAATTTCATCGATGACCGCCGTCCACTCCCGTTCTCCATCCGGCTCTTCGTGCAGCTCTTCTGCGCGCTCCTGATTTTCCTGATGGGTACGCGAATTTTCACGATTACCAATCCGCTGGAAAGTCTGAGCGGCATCCCCCTGATTCCGCTCGATACCTGGGTGATCCCTTCTGTCACATTCAAAAACCCTTCCGTCATCGGAGCACTCTTCACGATGCTCTGGCTCGGCCTCACCATGAATGCGCTCAACTGGTTCGATGGCATTCGCGGGCAAGTGAGTGTGGTCTCGCTGATCGGATTTTTGACCATCGGTGCGCTTTCGCTGAGCGATCGTGTCGGTGACGAACACCTTGCACTGCTCGCTTTTATTCTCGCCGGAATCGCTGCCGCGGGTCTGCTCTTTGATTTTCCACCGGCAAAAGTGCTGATGGGTGACACGGGTGCAATGTTCTTCGGTCTCATGCTCGGCATCCTCACGATTTATTCCGGCGGAAAAGTGGCAACAGGATTTCTCGTTCTTGGCGTTCCGCTCCTCGATAGCATCATCGTGGGGTTACGGCGCATCAGGAAAGGTACTTCGCCTTTCCGCGGGAATGCGACGGATGAGCATTTGCATCATCGATTACTCCGGGCTGGTTGGAGCGAGAGACAGGTGATAGCTCTGACCGCAGTACTCGGAACCAGCTTTGGAGTCGCAGCACTATTTATGGACACGCTGGAAAAATTCCTCGCGGGAGTGGCGCTTGCAGGGATCATGGTGCTCCTGTCGGTGTATTCGGGGAAAAAATATCCCCCTGCAAAACTATAGAGTTATTCATCATCTCCTAATCCAGCTTGCATGTAGGAAGTTACAATGCGAATAATTTTAGCAACATTCGGTTTACATGATTGGAATTTCATCTTATCAAGGACATCTATGCCAAATTTTCGCATTGGATCACTGATGAGAGCATGAATAAATGATTGTGTTGCGCCTTCTACGTTTTCAAAATCTATAATTACTTCTTCTCCTTTTTCGAGAGCAGGAATAATTGCCTTTTCTCTCATGGTCATAGCAACATCCTTGTTGCCAGCAAATGCGCCAAGTTTATCAAATATTCTAATTCTCATATAAATCGGGGTTCTTTAAATGGTAATTTGCGCTCACGTTTTCTTTCTCGTACAGCCTCGTCCAAGATTTTTCCCAAGTAATCTAAAAGCAATTGAAATTGCACCGTTTGATCTAGAGTTATATCAATTCCAACTGCTGTCCCTTTCCAATACGGCAAGCCAGTGCTAACAGAATGCCGATCGATAAATGGATCAGCAGGTATCGTCATTCTCTCTTTTTGTTTTGGAAGCAATTTATATGCAGTATCACCACTGTAAATCCAGAAATAATCTTCATTAATTCTTGCAATTGACTTTGTAAAAAAAAGACCTGCTCCGGCATTTTGTGCTGTCCCAGTAGGTTTGTTGGTAGTACCAGTGATACCAGGACGCAGTGCTAGTCCAATTGCCTCAAGATGTGTTTCTGCATGGTGTGATCGTTTTATTGTAGTTCTAATTCCTAATCCATAATCTGCAATACCAACTCGAATTTTGTTCTTGTCGGGATAGTACTGGGCACAAATTACACCTCCATATTTTGATTCTGCATGCTCAATTACGTTTCTGGCAATTTCATAGATAATATACATAAGTGTTTTTGCTTGTTCTGGATAGCCCGATAAATGAAGCATAGGAACAATATTCTTTATAGCTCTGTCCAATTCATCTTCAACACGCACTACTGAAATTGGAACAAATCGCCCCGAAGATTCATGTTCTTGAATCTGTATACCAGATTCAATTCCAAGTGTTTTAAATAGACCCATTCTTTCAAAATAGTGTCGTGATCTTGCTTCGATATTCGTAGTAATATTTTCTGGGCGAACAGTTAGTCCGAGAGAGGCAATCATGCTTAAAACAACTGGGTGAACGAATGCCCATCTAGGATGTGATAAAATTTCCAGTTTTTCTGGTTGAGATAGATCAAGTCTATTGAGAAATGGACCAAGATTCTGAAGGAATGCCGCATTTGGAAGATATGCCTTCACAAAAGCATCTTACCCCGGGAAACAGGCAAATGCTACTTCCCGGGGTAAAGTTCATTTAAATGTATTATTTGGCTGATTTGTTCTCTTCTCAGTTACACATGCTTCTTCAAATGAAAATTGAGCCACCAAAGATTCAATTCTCCCCATGCACCATCGGTTTACTTGTCACACCGAAGGGTTTTGCCTCGATGATCACCGTCCTGCGCCCGCGCGGTAGCATCTGTACCGTGACCGCTCCCCTCTCAAAATCGAATGCCGATAACTGCGCAGGACGGAATTCCGCTTCCCCAAATGCTGTCCGGAGATAGATATCCGATGAGAGATCCGGGTTGCGTACGACTTCTCCCGATGCATCCAGAATGCGAATGCGCACTTCCTCCCAACCGCGTCCAGTGAAGCTCCCGTCATGAGAAATTTCGACCGTGAACCCGGAAGGCATGACGAGAACAGGAATCTGTTCCGGCGAAGCGGTCACGACCGTAGAGCGGCTCAGAACAGCCGTTGGAACCGAAGCCGTGGAGGGCGCAGTGTTTACAGCAACGACTTGGCGACCACGCAGTGCGATGCGTGATTCCTTGCGACTGGCAACACGAGTTGCGCGCGAGGGTCGTAGAGTGGGTAATGGAGCGACGCTGCCTTGGGATTGCTGCAAACGAACCTGAGGCACATCTTCTGGACTTGCTGAAGCAATCGTCTGGCGTGCTGCCGGGAAATTCGCCTGCACGTAGAGCATCGGCTGGATGGTGAACTTCTTTCCATCCGCCTGGTTCAATCCCTGATCGACGGCGGCGACAAACGTCAGACCTGCATTGCGCTGTTCTGTTCCCGTAAACGGCCAGTAGGGGTGCCATGGAGCCTCACCGCGATCCATCTGGAAGTGGAGGTGCGGACCTGTGGCAAAACCGGTTTTGCCGGAGTAGCCAATTTGCTCGCCTTTGGAGACGATCATGCCCTGTGTCACGAGTGCGCTATTCAAGTGCCCGTAAATAGAATACAGCGTCGTTGTCTTCTTGGGATCGCTGGGGTCCGGCACATTCGGATGCCTGAGCATCACCATGATCCCCAATCCTCCGTTTCCCGTAGTATCCACACGCTCGACAATGCCATTCATGACGGCACGGATGGGAGTCCCTGTGGGAACGCGAATATCCACCCCAACGTGACTGCCCGAGTTCTCAGCTCCAGTTGCATACGATCCGAGATGCCCCATCGAATACACGCTCGAAGGATCATCCGCATCGGCGCTCCCGGCGCTGTACTTCGGCAGCGACATCCGGAGTGTGCTAGGTACCTGCGCAAACGTATGCTCTTTCACATTTCCTCCGTACTGCGACCATCGGGAATAATCCGGAACCTGCGCAATCGGTGTCACTGTGCCCGTGTACACAATCAGGCTATCATCCGTTTTGCCAAGTACCGATGCCCAAAACGTATGCCAACCGTACTGTCCCATCATATTCCCAGCGATGTAGGCAATCACCGAAAGCGCTGCAATCCAAAACGACGCCCGCTGCGACAAATAGTGGAATGCGTGCGGTTCTGCGACCGCATGCATGCTCCGTATCGTGAATCCATGCCGTCGGCGATTGACTGTATGCATGTTTATTTTGCTTTAGTTATATTTTATCATATTTAATACTACTTATCAATGTCTGAATTAATTAACATTTGGCTTGGCAATGCGGAAAAGACGATCTTCGCGGGAGAGGCGCTTGCGAAGACTCTCTATGCCATACCCGTGGATATTTTGCTTTCTGGAGAGCTCGGAGCAGGAAAAACAACGTTGCTCCAAGGATTCGCAAAAGGTCTTGGGGTGAGACAGAGAATGGTCAGTCCGACATTTGCATTGGAACAGAGATACCGAACGGACAATGCGGGATGCGAAGTGCGGAATGCGGAATTGATCCATATAGATCTCTACCGCCTCTCAGAGATCCAATCGCGACAATTATTATTTTCTACAGACAACCACGAAGGAATTCGCTGCATCGAGTGGCCGGAGCATGCGGGAATCGATTTCGATGTGCCGAAGATCCATGTGCAATTGCATGAAAAAGGAGAAGGCCGAACAGTCACCATCGCATTTGATGACATTGCGTTGCCTACTCGGGAAGAGATCGATGACTGGCGAAAGGAAATGCTTCTTCCAGAACATATCGGCAGGCACTGCGATGCCGTTGCAGATTTCAGCAAAGAACTCGGGGCAATGCTGCTCGGGCGCGGGATTCCCTTGCGTCCGATGCTTCTACGCCGCAGTGCCGAAGTACACGATCTTTTACGGTTCCTGGATTTCCGTCCTGGCGGATTTGCCGGAGCGGAGAGCCATTCGGACGAACAACTGCGTCTGTGGGTCGACATGCGCAAACGTTATCCGGGATTGAAACATGAACCAGCATGTGCAGAATTCCTCCGTGAGCACGGATATCCGGCTGTCGCAGAAGTCGTCAAAGTCCACGGTCTCACCCTGCCCTCTCCTCCGCGAAGAACCATCGAGCAACAGATCCTCTTTTATGCAGATAAGCGCGTGAAGGTCGATGAGCGCGTGACGCTCGACGAGAGATTTTCTGATTTCCGCGCACGCTACAGCGATGGAAAGCGCTCTGAGGATGGAGAGACGTGGTACCGGGAAGCGACGGGAGTGCAGCGGGATCTCTTCCCAGAGGGCTGCCCGATCTGAAAGGTGGTATGAGAGGAATGAAGCAGGCACAATAGCTGCATACCTTTGCTCTCCATGTCCAATCCCTCTCTCCTCAGCATCGCCGCAGTCCTGATCGTCAGTGCGATTTCCTTCGCCGGTATCGCGCTCTTCGCAGTATCAGAATCGCTCATCCGCAAATGTCTCGTCTATTTTGTGAGCCTTGCGGCGGGAGTACTCCTCGGTGAGGTATTCCTGCACATCCTCCCGGAAATCACGGAAGAAACCGGCATGACGGCTGTGACAAGCATGGGAATCCTCATCGGTATTCTCGCATCCTTCGTCATCGAGAAGATCATCCACTGGCATCACTGTCACGTCCTCCCCTCCTCCGAACACCACCATCCCGTGGGAATGCTCGCACTCGTCGGCGACGGCATCCATAACACTGTCGACGGTGCGCTGATTGCAGGGAGCTTCCTCGTATCCTCGGAGCTTGGCATCGCAACGACCATCGCCATCGCACTCCATGAGATCCCACAGGAAATCAGCGATTATGCGCTCCTGATCTATAGCGGATACACGCGTAAGGCTGCACTTCTCTGGAATTTCTGTTCCGCGCTGACTGCGATCATCGGGGCATTGATCGTTCTCCTGAGTCGCAGCGAACATCCGGAATTTTTGACCATCCTCATGGCCTTTGCCGCAGGAAACTTTCTCTACATCGCCGGCGCCGACCTCATTCCCGAGCTGCACAAAGAAACGCGACTGCGATCGGCACTCATCCAATTGATCCTCATCTGCATCGGTATCGGTTTGATGCAGACCTTAACGACGCTCGAATAGGCCGTGCGTTACCGCATCCACACGGTCATTTCCTGCCCGAGAATGCTGAAGATGTGCGACGTCTCCGTTCCCAAGAGCGGAGCGGCAAGTACTATGGCTGCCATTCCTGTGATCAGGGTGAGAATCGCCAACCGCTCCGTTGCCGTCCATGCTTTGCCGATCCGTGGATGCGGATGCTCCAGGTAATTGCGGACGTTCAGCCAAATGCTAAGGGAGTTATTGAGGATCATGAATTTCGGCAGAACCGTCCCGAGCGCGCGAGCCAGAGTCATCTCGGAGCGCACAAATCCGGAAACCATCGCAATCGCCATCGTAGAGTGAAAATAGACCGTAAAGGTCAGCCCGATCGAAAGGAGAGCGACATCGAACAGACTCTCGCGGATCATCCCCTCGATGGTCTTACGCATCGTGAAATGATGCATGTCGCGGTATTTCACATAATCAAGCGCCATGTGTGCAAGAATCAGCGCGGCAAAAACACCGAGGGAAAACAATGCGGCACAGAGAACCGTAATGACAAGGTATGCGGCATGAAATGCGGGCAGTTCATCATGCCGGTGTGCAAAGATGCGAGCGGAGGCGAGGGCGTGAGACATAGAAGTTGTTTTGTATATTATAACATAATATTAATATATTACAATATCCTATAATCTTACAAACGCTCTTAGAGAAGCATATTGCGCACGTTCTCCAATCGCACACTCACTTCTTTCTCAAACCCCCTGTCCGTTGGTTCATAGAAGTTCTTCCGATCGACTCCTGCCGGGAAATAATGCTCGGTAACCACGCCGCTGTTGTCGTCATGTGGGTACTGGTATCCCTTGCCGTATCCTTGCTCTTTCATCCCCTTGAGCGGGGCATTCCTGAGATACATCGGGACCTCGAGTGAGGGAAGCGTATTGATCGCCTGCTTGGCTGCACCCATTGCCCGCGTAATCGCATTGCTCTTCGGTGCCTGTCCGAGATACACGCAGGCATGGGCAAGGAAGAATTCGCCTTCAGGCAATCCCACGAGCTCAAATGCTTGCCATGCACTGACAACGATCTGCAGCGCTCGCGGATCGGCATTCCCGATATCTTCCGAAGCGAAGATCGCCATGCGACGAAAGAGAAACCGCGGTTCTTCTCCTCCTTTGAGCATCTTGAAGAGCCAAAGCAACGCGGCATCAACATCGCTTCCTCGAAGAGATTTAATGAATGCCGAGATCGTATCGTAGTGATCCTCCTGATCTGCGTCGTACCGGCTACGGCGCTCCTTGAAAAGTTTTTTGATTTCGGGAAGTGACAATTTCTTTCCTGCGGTGAGAACGGCGAGTTCCAATGCATTGAGTGCAATGCGCGCGTCGCCATTGGCAATTGTCGCGAGACGCTTCAGCGCATCAGGAGCAATCTTCACCTGTCCCTTATATCCACGCTCGTCAGCAATCGCATGCTCGAGAACCGTCACAAGATTATCGACACTCAGCGGTTTCAGAAGATACACATGCGACCGAGAGACGAGCGCGGCATTCACATCGAAATACGGATTACCCGTCGTCGCGCCGATCAGGATGACATCACCGCGTTCGACGTAGGGAAGGAGTGCATCCTGCTGGCTACGGTTAAAGCGGTGGATCTCATCGATGAAGAGCACCGTGCGCTGCTTGAAGGTATTTTTCATCCTTTCAGCTTCACTGCAGACTGCTTTGAGGTCAGCGACCCCGCTCGTCACAGCATTGAGCTGCATAAACTGTGCTTTGGTGGTCTCGGCAATGATCTTTGCGAGCGTCGTCTTTCCCGTACCTGGAGGTCCGGCAAGGATCACCGAAGATAGTGCATCGGATTCGATTGCCGTTCGAAGTGCAGTTCCCTCCCCTACAATTTCGCGCTGCCCGACGAACTCCGAAAGGACCCGCGGGCGGACGCGATATGCAAGGGGCGGTGCAGCAGTCGCTTCGGGGATAGTGTTCGGCATCAGCATCATTCTAGTGCAAATGGAGGCGAAAGTTACTTTTTAGTGGGACAGGAACGCTCCTGTCCCACTAAAAAGTAACTTTCGCAAACTTCTTTCCTCTTGAATTCAAAGCCCTCTATCAATAATACTTCCCGTATGAACTGCGATACCTGCCATGCTCCTACCTGCGAATCCTGTGGGGGATGCAAGTGCCCGGGCAACGAATGCCTCTGCAAGACGATTTTTGAAGACAAAGAGGCTGCCGGTACGCCGGCGCCACTCGAGGATGTGGAAATCTAGGATTTTCACATATTTGCTGTGATATCCCGGTGCACTTCTTCCGCGTGCGAATCGCAGTCGATCGTGTCGTAGATTTTTGCAATGGTTCCATGGGGATCAATAAGAAAACTGACGCGCTTCGGAAAGAACACTCCATCCGCGCCGTAGGCGGTGATGATGACGCGATCGGAATCAGCAAGAAGCGGAAAGGGCAGTGCAAACTTCTCGGCAAACAGTTTGTGGCTTGCGGCATCATCCTTACTCACACCAAGGATCGCTATCTGCTTCGAGAGATGAGCATAGTGATCGCGAAATCCGCAGGCTTCTTTTGTACAGCCGGGCGTGTCATCTTTTGGGTAAAAATAGAGAAGGAGCCAGCGACCGAAGTAATCATGTAGCGCATGAATGCTGCCACTTTGATCTGAAGCGGAGAATGCCGGAGCGGAATCGCCAGAATGGAGCACAATGCAATGATAGCTCCTTTCTGTTATACTAGAAGGAACTATGACCGACTACCTCGCTACGATCGCGCAGGGGCAGAAAACGACTCTGAGTGCAGCTGAGGAGAAAAAAATGGGAGAAGCCGCTGCCGCTCCGATGAACGACGGACACAATCAGTTTCTTCAGGTTATTCTCGCGCTCATCGACAAAGGAGAGATCGATGTCTACAAGCCCGAAACATTTTTGAAGAAAGACGTCTATGACAAGCTCGATGAAACATGGCGCGACAAGACCGACCTTGCGCTTCTCAATATTGCCAATCATCTGCAGAACATCTATCTCTTCCGCGTCAGTAAGCAGACGCCCGATGAAGCCCCCATTCTCGCATCCATGATCGACGAGCTCTGGCAGATGAAGCAGCGGATTGAAGAGACGCACGATGTCTTCAAGTTCTAATTACCCACACCCACATGAACACTCCGGAAATTCCCAAGAAGAAACCTGCAGAATTCCCGAAAGAAGCTTTGCAGAATCTGCGCAGTGAAGTACAACTCCCCAAAGAAGCAATTCCCGCTCGCGACCGCACCGTCGATGTTCTGGCCAATGCTCGTGACGAACGCTTGGCATTGATCGCCTCCATGAAACAGGAAAGGAATGTTCCAAAAGCGGATTCCCAGAAGCTCGAAACAGTGCTTACGGCGTAATGCTCTCTCCGGAAACCCAGGTGATCCTTTGATCGTCTTTCCACCAGGTCATTTGTCTCTTTGCATATTGACGGGTTTTTGCACAAATGATTTCTGCAAGAGCATTCGTATCTACATTTCCACTCGCAATAGCGGCGGCAATTTCTCGATATCCATGACTTTTCATCCCCAGATCTTCCATCGTATATCCTCGTGCCAGAAGACTCTGAACTTCAGCAATCCATCCATCCGCGAACATCTGCTGTGTTCTTGCATTGATGCGCTCGACCAATGTTTCACGCGGCCACTGCATGCCGAAGATCAGCAGATCCCACGGGCATGTTCCGGTCTTCTTCGCATCCGAGGGTTTCGTTCCTGTTCCCTCAAGTATTTCCATCGCACGGATCACATAGGGTTTGTTCTTCACGGAAAATGCCGATGCGGTTTCCGGATCGATTTTGTGCAGTCGTTCGTAGAGCGCAAGTCCCCCATCCGCATCATATTGGCATTCCAACTTCTGACGTAATACCGGATCTGCGCCTGCAACAAATTTCAAATCATCGAGCAACGCGGAAATGTAAAGCATGGACCCGCCAACGAGGATCGGCACATTGCCGCGTTCCAAAATATCACTGATGACGCGTGTCGCTTCGATTTTGTACCACGCGGCTGTCGCTTCCTCTTTGGGATCGAGGACATCGAGAAGATGATGGGGAATACCCGCCATTTCTTCCGGGCGGATTTTCGCCGTGCCGATATCCATGAAGCGGTAGAGCTGGCGGGAGTCGGCGTTGATGATCTCAGCTGCCTGTTGCAGCGGAAGATCGCGATCTTCCGCTACGGCGTGTGCAATGTTTAACGAGAACGCCGTCTTCCCGCTCGCCGTCGGTCCGAGCACCACGATCAAAGGATGTCTGGAATTTCCGACATAAAATGTAATCTTTTCTTTCCAATTTTGCGTCATCACCATCTATTTCACCACATTCAGGAATCGATGAACACTGCTCCGATCTCTGAAAAGCGGTACAATGATTTGAACTTCTTATTTTCCATTTCTCCTTCATAATTCCCCCATGCATCCCATCATCCAATCCGTCGCAAAGAAAATCTCCCTTGGTACTATCACGCCACACAACACGCTCATCCCGACCGTCATCGAAAAAACGCAATTTGGTGAGCGTGTCTATGACATCTATTCGCGTCTCCTCGAGGAGCGCATCGTCTTCCTCGGCACGCCGATCAATGACGATGTCGCAAACTCCGTCATCGCGCAGCTCCTCTTTCTCGAGAAGGAAGATCCGAAGAAAGACATCCTCCTCTACGTAAATTCCCCCGGAGGGCAGGTGACATCCACACTCGCGATGTACGACACCATGCAATACGTAAAGCCGGATATCTCCACGGTGTGCCTCGGTATGGCAGCATCCGGCGGCGCGATCATTCTCATGGGAGGAGCCAAGGGCAAGAGATTTGCACTCGAACACAGCGAGATCATGATCCACCAACCGCTTGGGGGAACCGAAGGACAGGCGACCGATATCGCGATCCACGCGGATCACATCATCAAGACGAAAGATCTTTTAAATCAGATGATCGCCAAGCATTCGGGTCAGAAGTTCGACAAAGTGAAAAATGACACCGATCGCGACAAGTTCATGAGCGCCAAGGAAGCGCTGGATTATGGGATTATCGATGGGATTGTGAATAAACATTGAAGGTGCCGCCCATCATAAATGCATCTGTGTAGAGACGTCCCGTTGGGACGTCTTTTTTATACGACCAAGAGACGTCCCAACGGGACGTCTCTACGGTAGATTCTGCGATTACATCGTCGTCGTTCCCGTCTTATCACACGCCCCCGATCCGCAACACGACATCTTCACCACGAGACCGTAGACGAGGATCCACACAAAGGCATTGATGGCTGCCGGCATCGTATCGGCGAGCGAAAGACCGCCGATGACCGACTTGAGGAGCATACCGGCGGGGATCGAACCGAGGGCGAGACCTGTTGCCCATGCTTCGATATCGCGCCGCTTGTCGGCAACGAGAAGCGCTCCTCCAATGATCATCAGTGCGGGCATGATGTATGCCCACAGAGAACCGAGAAGTGAAACAGCGCCAAGACCATCACTGACCATGCCGCGAAACGCGGAAATTGTGAGGTAATGGGCCAGACCAACGAACAGTAGTGATAGACCGAAGCTCACCCGGAGACAAAGCGCAACAATGCACTTCGGAGACTTCGGACACCATGCGGGGTTCAACATAGAAAAGGGGGGTAATTAGGAGTAATGTTATGCGATTTGTTGCAGGTTGCAAGTTGCAGGTTGCAGATGGACTTTGCAACCTGCAACTTGCAACCTATAGATATGTCTTCTGCTTTTACTCTTCTCCATTCCACACGCCTCGGTCGTCGAGGGCGCATCGAAACTGCTCACGGCGTCATCGAAACACCATTCTTCATGCCCGTGGGAACTGCCGGAGCGATGAAGGGACTTACACATGAGGATTTGCTCGCGCTCGGCGCGCAAATTCTGCTGTGTAATACCTATCACCTGCATCTCCATACCGGAGAAGACGTTGTTTTTAAAGCTGGAGGATTACACGCATTCATCCATTGGAAGAAACCCATTCTGACCGATTCGGGAGGCTATCAGGTCTTCTCCCTTGCGCGACTTCGATCCATCGACGACACGGGCGTTACCTTTCGCTCGCATATCGATGGCAGCAAGCACCGGTTGGATCCCGTTTCCGCGATGCAAATCCAACACAAATTGGGAGGTGACATGATTCTGTGCCTGGATCAGTGTCCGCCGTCGACCGCAAAGCGCTCGGAGATTCTTGAGGCGACGGATAGAACATTGAAGTGGGCAAGGGAATGTAAGACGGCACATGAAATGTTGAGGAAGAAAGCCGCACCCCTGCAGGGGTGCGGCTCGATGCCATTGTTATTTTGTGTCATCCAGGGCGGCCTCGAACGCGACCTGCGTGAAAAATGTGCGCAGGAACTGATCGCCATTGGGTTTGACGGCTACGCAATCGGCGGTCTCGCGGTCGGAGAAATGGAACAGGAAATGTACGGCGTATTGGATGCTGTTTGTCCGCTGCTCCCCGAAGATCACCCGCGCTACCTCATGGGAGTTGGGGTCATCAAGCAATTGCAAAAATGCGTCGCCAAGGGCATCGACATGTTTGATTGTGTTCTGCCGATGCGTATTGCGCGGCATGGAAAGATCCTGCTCTCCTCCGGGGAAACGCTTGATATCGATAAAGTAATCTTCCGCGATGACTTCGCAGTGATCGATCCGGAGTCCCCTTCTCCCCTCTCCCGCACGCATTCCCGAGCATATCTCCATCATCTGGTGAAGATGAAGGAACGATATGGCGAAACAATTGCGTGTATGCAGAACCTGGCGGTGACGCTGGAAGCGATGAAAAAGTTACGGGAACAAATCATATGAAACGATTTGCGATTGGCGATTTATGATTTGCGATTGAACACGCAAAAAATCGCAAGTCGCAAATCATAAATCGCCAATCGTCCTATGCCTTTATCTTTACAATTTCAATCTCTGTATATTCTGTCCGATGTCCCTTCACTCTACGATAGCGCTTGCGACGGCGCTGCTTTACCACGCGGATTTTATCGCCGCGGGTGTGGGCAAGAACCTTGGCTTCAACAGTAACTCCCGCAATGTTCGGCGTACCGACGGTCACCGCGGAATCCTTAGAGAGAAGAAGCACCTGGTCAAATACGAGCTTTGCACCAGTCTCCTCGCTGATGCGCGGGACGCGGAGTTTTTGCCCCTCCGTGACCTTCTCCTGAAAGCCCTTGATGTCCACAACGGCGAACATGTCCGCGAAAGTGTAGAGATTGTTCTAGGGCGTCGCAAGCGGAATTCTCCTTAGAAACCCTCACCCTACCCACTCCCTATGGGAGAGGATGACGCTTTCCTTGGAAGGGAAATATACGGATTTTGCAGAGAGGCTCTACCACTCGAAGTTCAGTGCCGAGAGTCCCCGGACGGAAAGTTCGTAGCGCTGGAACTGCACCTCGAGATAGATGAGCTCCATGCGCTGCCGGTCGTTGTAGAGATCGATCATGCGATCCTTCTGAACTCTCTGCAGATCCCGGTGTTGTTGAAGTTCATCGATGCGCACCTCCAGGCGACGGATCTCCGGATTGTCCCCGTTTGTAAGACGCAGCAAGGAAATACGCTGCTCGGCATCCTGCTTCTGCCGCTCGAGACTAAAATCCGCCTGTTTCCAGAGAATCTCCGCTTTCTGGCGACGCTGCTCGTAACTGAATTCACGCGTCTTCCTCTGGTAATCAATCTGCTTGCGGTAGATATCAACAAGTTCCCGCGCACGTGCTTCGCGGTCATCCCGAAGGCACGCCTGATACTCGCCCTCCCCCTTCTCTATACGAACGGTGTCGCACGGAGACTGTGCCACAGCATTTCCCCCAATCAGGAGGGAAAGGAGTAGCGTGATGCCGAGGGTGGATGATGGGGTTTTTCGCATGGCGATGAGCTGAAAGTGAATTATCGTGCCTAGGAAATACCGAGGATCAAATTGACAAAGAACTGTAGATTATGCGCTAGCCATAGGAATTGATCATCTCTTTCACCGGTCGAAAGCGTGCTACGATTCAGGTGTTGGTGCATGCGTTTGTATTGGTTTCATCTGTATTTCCGATCATTTTCATCTCATTGGGGAGTCCCGCCTACGCTCTTCCACCTTCGCTAAAGCTACGGTGGACAGGTCGGAGCTATAGCGGGCAGGCGCCACCCGACTTCGCTCCTCTTAAAGAAGCTTCGCCGGGCAAGAGCCCACCCATACTGTTCATTCCATACCAGATCTTTCATTCAGATCACCCCATTGGGGAGTCGCCAAGTGGTAAGGCAGCGGCCTTTGAAGCCGCCATTCGTTGGTTCGAATCCAACCTCCCCAGCCATTTATCTCCTCCTGCTGCTGCGCCGAGATGAAAACTGTTTTATGAACAATTTATTTGTTCAATCTCTATTTTCATCATTAATTTTAGTGACATAAGTTCATTTGAGACAAACACGGAAAATGGTCCATACAACAGCTATAAAATATAAGCTGTTAGATTGTCAATTAACCCACCAAATGTGATTTATTGATCAATCGGACATATAATCTATTTTATAATATAAATTAATTCCTAATACCAATTATTCTGCTCATTTAGGCTATTTGACATATTTATATCATTTTCAAAGAACATAAAATAACTCATTAAAAATAGAAATTGACGTATTGTAATGATTTCAATTTATAGTTGACTAATTGTGACGAATGTCTAATATTCGTCCCCATTTTACATTTCCCAACTTTTATGCGCTTTCGCAAATTGGTCGCCACCCTCAGCTTGTACTCGGTGGTGTTCAGTCAGATTCCCGCAAGCGGGCTTTCCGACCTCGCGGCGAATTTCGCGCCAACTGTTCAGCAGTCGGAAGCCGCAAATACGACCGAACTTCCGGACGCGCTCTACAACAGCGTTCTAACATCGCTTCCGGCAAATATGCCGTCGACGCTGACACTTGGAGCAAACCACGATCCATTCACGGTTCGCGGCGAAGCCAACAGCAAACTCGCGCAGTTCGGGCTCACGCAGATGTATACGGATTTTGCTATCGCGAGTGCGCTGCGGGCGGAGCAAAAAACGATTCGTGCGATCTGTAATTTGCACGGGTATGAGCATGTACAAGATTGGGATACGGTTTGGTTCGGCGACGGACGAAGCAATTTCTCTTCGTGCAGCGACAACTATCACGGCGTATGGACGGGAAGCGATATTACCAATGGTGCGAAAGGCTCAGCTTGTGGTGGGAGCTGGACATCCTACATCGTCTGCAGTTCTCCTCTTGTCGTAACCAAGCAGTGCAACGACGGCATCGACAACGATAATGACGGTGCAACCGATTATCCCGCGGACTTCAGCTGTACTTCAGCAACGGATGATGATGAGACAAATACGAAGTCGGTATGTCAGGATGGAGTGGATAATGACGGAGACGGAAAAACGGATTACCCACAGGATCCTGGATGTTCATCGAAGCAGGATAATGACGAGGGACCGTTCAATGCCCAGTGTGGTGATGGAGTGGATAATGACAATGACGGTGCTACAGACTTCCCGAATGATTTCAGCTGTACTTCAGCAACGGATGATGATGAGACGAATACGAAATCCGCATGTCAAGATGGAGTCGATAATGACGGGGATGGAAAAACGGATTACCCCCAAGATCCCGGCTGTTCATCGAAACAGGACAATGACGAGGGACCGTTCAATGCTCAGTGCAATGACGGCGTGGATAACGACGGAGATGGGAAGATCGACTACCCGAGCGACCGTGGCTGTCTGAATGCCACGGATGACCTCGAAAGCGGCGAACCCAAAGGATATCTCGATGGTGTTCTGTCGTGTCAAACCATCTATGGATGGGCATGTGATCAAGACAACTACAGTCAAGCGATCGATGTGCATCTCTATCGTGATGGTCCGGTAGGTGCAGGCGGCGTATTCCTCGCAAGCGTGCAGGCAAATGTGCCGCGGGAAGCACAGGTGGGATCTCAATGCGGAGGAAATAGTAACCACGGCTTCACGTTCGCACTCCCTTCGAGCCTGCGAGATAATCAGTCGCACCAGATATTTGCGTATGCGATCAATATCGGCACATCTTCCAATAATGCCGAGCTGCAGAATATCCCTGTCTCGTTCAACTGTGCTCCAGTGACCCAATGCAACGACGGCATCGACAACGATAATGACGGTGCAACCGATTATCCCGCGGACTTCAGCTGTACTTCAGCAACGGATGACGATGAGACGAATACGAAATCCGCATGTCAGGATGGAGTCGATAATGATGGGGATGGAAAGACGGATTACCCACAAGATCCTGGCTGTTCATCGAAACAGGACAATGACGAGGGGCCGTTCAATGCGCAGTGTGGTGATGGCATCGACAACGATAATGACGGCGCAACGGACTTCCCGAATGATTTCAGCTGTACTTCAGCAACGGATGACGATGAAACGAATACAAAGGCGCTTTGTCAGGATGGCATCGATAATGATGGGGATGGGAAAATCGATTTTGGAACAGGGAGCAGCAATGACCCGGGGTGTGTGAGCAAGCAGGACAATGATGAGTTCAATACTCTGACGGCAGATTTGAGCATAAGTAAAAGTGGAGCGGCATCTGTGCAAAAAGGCGCAACGATCACCTACACACTCATCGGAAGCAACTCGGGCCCAGGTACTGCAACAAATGTGGTGATGACTGATCCAATTCCTACCGGACTCACATTTAATGCCGCAGGAAGCGATCCAAGCTGTGTGCAAAACGGCGTGAATATTCTCTGTAATAATTTCTCATTGGCTGCGGGTCAGATACGAACGGTTCAAGTGTCCTTCGCTGTTCCCAATTCCCTGATCTGCGGAGCAACTATCCAGAACCGCGCCTCCATTTCCAGCAGCGTAACGGATCCAAATGCGAACAATAATCAGAGTGTAATTATTTCCTCAACGATCACGTGCACACAATGCAGCGACGGAGTTGATAACGACAATGACCAGGCAACCGATTACCCGGCGGACTTCAGCTGCAGTTCAGCAACGGACAATGATGAAACGAATGTCAAAGCACAGTGCCAGGACGGCATTGATAACGATGGGGACGGGAAGACGGATTACCCGGCTGATCCTGGATGCGTGAGCAAGCAAGATAACAGCGAAAATCCGTTCAATGCACAATGTGGAGACGGCATTGATAATGACAATGATCAGGCAATCGACTTCCCGGCAGACTTCGGGTGTAGCTCTGCAACGGACAATGATGAAGGCAATCCCCTCGCGCAGTGTCAGGATGGGATTGATAATGACGGAGA
>MFXW01000063.1 GCA_001787585.1 Candidatus Peribacteria bacterium RIFCSPHIGHO2_02_FULL_53_20 | reverse complement strand
CAAATTTCTCAATCTCGGTCTTCTCGTCATCGATGAAGAGCAGCGCTTCGGCGTGAAGCAGAAAGAAAAATTTAAAGAAATGCGTGCCTCGATCGATATTCTCACCCTCACCGCCACACCGATTCCGCGGACATTGAACTTGGGATTACACAAACTGCGTGACATCACGACGATCACCACCCCTCCCCCCGGTCGTCTTCCGATCATTACCGAAGTCCGTAAGTATAGTGACATCCTTATCCGCGAGGCGATTCATGAGGAGCTGAAGCGCCAAGGTCAGATCTACGTTCTGCACAACCGCGTGGAAACAATTGATGCGTTTGCAGACAAACTCCGGCTTCTCGTGCCCAAGGCAAGGTTTATTGTCGGTCACGGGCAACTCAAGCCCGAGGTACTCGAAGAACGCATCCTGGGCTTTAAGAACGGCGAGTTTGATGTGCTCGTGAGCTCAACCATCATTGAAAATGGGATCGACCTGCCGCGTGCAAATACGCTCATCGTGAACGAAGCCGAACACTTCGGGCTCGCGCAGCTCTACCAACTTCGTGGTCGCGTTGGTCGGTCAAAACTTCAGGCCTATGCATACTTCCTCTACCATGGTCAGAAGCTGCATGAAGATGCCAAAAAACGCCTGCGTGCCATCGTCGAAGCATGTGAACTCGGCAGCGGGTTTCAGGTGGCCATGCGCGATCTCGAAATCCGCGGAGCAGGAGAGATTCTCGGTGCTGAGCAATCCGGCACAATGCAAACGGTCGGCGTTTCCCATTACCTCCGCATGCTCAAAAGTGCCGTGGAAGAATTGCAATCCGGAGGCACCCCCGAAGCGGAGGACGAAGTGGCTGTAGAAATCCTTCTTCCGGTCCCGGCGCTTCTTCCGTCCTTCTATATTCCCGATGAAGGCGAACGGATCTCTGTGTATCAGAAGCTCGCGGGCAGCGAGGATGAAGCGATCCTCAAGGAATTCGAGCAGGATCTTCTCGAAGAGTACGGACACCCGCCCGCGCAGGTGGAAAATTTATTCCATGTGCTCAAGCTTAAGCTTGCGTGTCGCAAATCCGGCGTACAGCGGGTGAAGATGGATTCCGGTACCAAGAATCAAGATGAGGTTGTGCTGACGCTAAACAAACGCGTCACGGCAAAAGAGATCATGCAATTGCTGAAGCTGCACCCGCAGTGGAGGATTTCCGGGGCGCAGTTACGCGTTCATTTCGATGCACTCAAGAAGGAGACAGGAAATACGGATACACAGTGGCTGAAGGGATTGACGGCGCAGGTGGGGCTGCTGCAGAGGGAGGGGAAGAAGGGGGGATAGGATTAAAAGAGGGCAGGAAAGGCAAGAAAGGCAGGAAAGGCAGAACAGCAAGGTTGTGCATTGCTGAAATACAGTTTTTTTGCTAAAATGATAGGAAATGTCACAAACACAAATTCAAGCATCAGCAAATAGGAATCCGCTTCCCACGGGCGCACAAATTTACGATGCACTTATGGCGCAGATAGAACCGGATCTTCTTACGAAAAACATTCCACTTCTTGATGAGAAGCATAAAGGAGAGACCCCCGAGCAGCACGCGCAGCGCACCGCGCGATATCAGAAGGCTATGGCGGAATACGATAAGCGATATGCAGAACTGATGGCGTCTCTCAATCGGGATGTAGCGCAGCAAAAGCGCACTGGCATTGCTGCCATCGAACAGAAAAATGCAAAAAAGGAAGCATCTACGCTCTCTGGTATTGAATCGGCAATTCTTTCCTCTTCATAACCATGGATCACTTCATGCATTTTTTACATTCGCAATTCTCAGTAAACCTGTTGCGAGAGGCGAGATCAGTGAGATTTGGCGGTGAGACCCAGGGTGCAACACCAGAATCTCAGAATAAACCAGAAACTACGGAGACACTGGATAAACCAGAGGTCATTATCCAGAGTGCTGCGAAACGCGCTGAAAACGCCAAAAATGACATTGCCCAACTCGATCAGAAGATTCAGGATTTATCGAAAGCATTAGATGCGCTGAAGGTTGCTTCTCAGGAGGGGGGAACAAAGGAGAATGCGGCAGACGATATTAAGCAGAATGAAGAGGAAGATGCTCAACAAAAAAACACCACGAATATTGATGTAGATGCTCTACTGAAGAAGTATGGAGTAGAGATCCCCTTAGGCGCCGATACTGCGGATGTTGTCAAGAAAGCCATTGATGACTCCACCAAGCAGCGTGGCGAAAAAACAGGAGAGATCCGAGCAGCCGAGACCGACCGTGCTGAGGCGGAAGAGGATCTCATTCAGAATGCGAGTCCCGAGGATCGTATTGGTATTCGCTTCAACCAGCTCACGCGGGCAAAAAATATTACCGAATTCATTTCTGGTGCGCTCAAGGCATGGACCGAGGTGAAGATGTACTTTGCGAATCTAAAAGAACAAATAACAGGGGTTGTATCAGGCAGCAAAGAAGGTAAAGGATCTACTCGAGAAGATGCTGTGACCCGAGAGATTAGGAAGAAGGGAGCGGATGCTGTTCGCACTGAGGCGACAGCGAGCAAGGCGGCTGCGGAAAAAGCCCTTGCGGGAGATTCTTCTGAGGGGGGTCTTACGAAACGCAAGGAAACTCTGAACGGGAAAAAGGCTATTCTTGAGGGGAAAATAATTTCTGCCGAGTCCTCAGCCAAAGACATGCCCAATGGAGACGAGAAAAATAAGAAAATTGCGGAACTCAAGGAAATGCGCGGGCAGCTCAAAGAAATGGAACAGACACTGACAAAAGTGGATGAGGGCATTGCCACCCAAAAACGCATCGTCGAGCTTTCGGATAAGAAACTCAAACGTATTGAAGAGATGACGGAGGCGACTACAAAGACGAAGGACAAACTCCAGACGGTGGCAACAAATCTCTTAACAGCAATATCAAAGACCGATTTAAAAGCCAACCCAGAGGCCACCGCCATTCAAGCAATGCTCGATAAGGCTGTATTTGAGGCAAAGGGCACATCAATCCTCATTCGTGAAACCGATGCGTCGGAATTAACAGCTGCGCGGGAGACGCTCACGAAACTCGGGCTTAACCCGGCGGCGGTTAATGTTGAGCAACGAGATGGAGGTCTATACATCAAAGACCCGACAGCTTTTGCTACAGCTTTGGAGGGCTGTCTCGGAAAATTACAGTCTAAAAATGCCATGTCTGACCTGAAGCTTGTGAAATCTGCGGACGGTGCCAGCTATGTTCGAGAGGGCTATACAGGTAAATACTATCAGCAAGCCGATGGCTCCATTTTTTATGAAGGCGGCAAAGGACCGAGCGGTAAAGAGGTGAAGCCGCAAACCTATGTTGATGGGAAGTGGGACGATGCAAAAAATACTCCTGATACACAAACCGCATCTTCGGTTGCAAAAATAAAGGAGGAAAACACAGCTGCGAACAATGAAAAAATTAACAAAGCCGCAAAAGATAATGGATTATCGCTACGGTCGGATGGCAAGTCATACATCAAAGAAGGGTATTCTGGGAAATATTATGCCCAAACCGACGGCTCTATTTTCTACGAGGGTGGCAAAGGCCCGAGTGGCAAAGATACAAAGCCGCAAACTTATGTTGATGGGAAGTGGGATGCTGCAAGAAATACACGCCTAGTGTAGTGATAACACGCTAATATAAAGATACGCCGAGGTGGCGAAATGGCAGACGCGCCAGCCTTAGGAGCTGGTGGGAGCAATCCCATGAGAGTTCAAGTCTCTCCCTCGGCACCAACCTTCGCTCTGCATACAAACTTTCATCCTGTCATAATCACGTATTTTTCTTTGCAGCTAGGAGTAGAGCTACGGTTTGCAGGCCATCTACTTGATCTCTTCCCCTGTATCTATGTCGTGCAAAATCTCCTCTGCGGTTTTAGTGGCCTCATCGCGCTTGAGCTTGGATGTACGGTCAGCTGCCAGTTTTTTCTGACGTTGGGCGTCTTCTGCGCGGGATATTTCCTGTCGCTCCAAAGTGGAAAATGCGTCTCTGTCGCGTTTTGCCCGTTGTTCGATCAAGGAAATCTCCTTGCGCAGATCCACTTCTACCTGCGTGCGTTTGCGCTGGAACTCTCCACTGACTTTTTCACGCCGCGTGCGCTCCTCACCCGAAAGACGCGCTTCTTCTGCGCGTTGTGCAGGAGGGGGAAGAGACCGGATCTGCATGCGGATCTGATTTAATCCTTGTTCCATAAGCTGAATCGCCGTGCGCTCCTCGGCGTCTATGTGTGCTCTTTTTTTACGCGCCACTTCCTCCACATCCATTTTCTCTGCACGCTCCCTTGCGTCGATCTCTCCTCTTTTTTTACGCGCCTCCTCCTCGATTTTATGTAGCACCCGGTGTTCGCTGCTGTCCGCCTCTTGTTTGGTGCGATATGCCTCTGCCTCTGCGGTGCCTCTAAGCTCTCGCTCTGTGTCCGCCGATTTCTTCTTGCGTGCTTCGACACGTATCCTGAGCACAGAAGCCTTGCGCATGTCTTTCATGTATTCCTGATGCTGCTTTTGCGCTTCCTTCTCTTCTTTTTTGTGTTCCAGCATCCGGTCTTCCTCTGCCTTCTTGCGTCGCTGGTGCTCCACGATCTCTTTCTTCCGTTGGTCCTCCTTTTTCTTGAAATCCCGCAATCGGTTTTCGTGTTCTTCTGCGAATTTTTCATCTTTCGCAACACCTTCACGGACGCCACCTTCGCTTTGCTGTCTCGCCAAACTTTTTTCAACCCTCTTTTTTTCCCGTCGCAGTTTCAACGCCTCACGTTCCCGCCCTTTCTTGTCCAGAAAATCCTTCACATCCTTCTTTGCATCTTTCTGGGGGTCGGGTTGGAGGGACATTAGGAGCACGATAGGGAAATAAGGGATTGAAACCGGTGGACGTTGTTCTCGAACATTATCCTTCCTTCTTTTCCACAATCTTTATTCCCAATTCCGCAATCTGTTCTTCTGGCATCGCGCTCGGCGAGCCAAGCATCAGATCCTTTGCTTTTTGATCCTTTGGGTAGGCGATGACTTCGCGGATGTTGGGCTCGTTGCAGAAGAGCATGACGATGCGGTCGACACCCAAAGCGATGCCGCCGTGCGGGGGGGCGCCATATTGGAATGCCCTGAGTAAATGGTCGAAGCGGCGCTTGGCATCCGCTGGAGAGATCTTCAGGATTTCAAAAATCTTCGACTGCAGTGCGGCTTCGTGGATACGGATGGATCCTCCGCCGATTTCCGAACCGTTAAGCACGATATCATAGGCTGCTGCGCGAGCTTTCAGCGGATCAGAATCCAGAAGTTTGCGATCTTCATCTTTCGGTCGCGTGAATGGATGGTGAACGGCGGCAACGGCACCCGTGTCCTTGCTTTTCTCAAACATCGGGAAGTCGTTCACCCAGCAGTAGGCGAAGACATTGGGATCTGTAAGACCGAGGCGGCGTCCCAATTCCGTCCGAACGGCGCCAAGGCTGCTGCAGGCAACATCGAAGCTGTCTGCCGCGAAAAGGAGAATATCCCCAGGTTTTGCACTTGCGGCATTTACAATTTTTTTCATGAGATCCTTTCCCAATTTATCCACCGGTACACCATCGTATCCGTCATTGCCGATTTTGATCCAGGCGAGCCCCTTAGCCCCATAGATTCTCGCCGTTTCCGTTAACTCATCGATTTCTTTGCGCGTGAACCTTGCGCCATCCGGAACGCGCAGACACTTTACAACTCCGCCGGATTCCACAGCCTTCGCAAAGATTCCAAATCCTGCGCCTTTGCTGAGCTCTGAAACATCCGTGAACGGAAGGTCAAAGCGAATATCTGGCTTATCGGATCCGTACCGATTCATAGCATCTACGTAGGTGAATTTCGGGAATGGAGTTTTCAAAATCTTCACATCCGGACGAATCTCTTTCGTCAGTGCTATGAGGGATTGTTCTGTGATGCTCATCACATCCTCGGGGTCCACGAAAGACATCTCCATGTCGACCTGGGTGAATTCCGGCTGACGGTCTCCACGCTGATCTTCGTCCCTAAAGCAGCGGGCGATCTGCATGTAGCGGTCGAAACCGGCGACCATCGTGAGCTGTTTCAATTGCTGCGGGGACTGTGGCAGAACATAGAATTCTCCGTGGTAGAGCCTCGAGGGCACCAGATACTCGCGCGACCCCTCCGGTGTTCCTTTGATGAGGATCGGTGTTTCCACTTCGATGAAATCGCGGTCGTAGAAAAATTTCCTGATGGACTGAAGAATTCTGTGACGCGTCATGATGTTCTTGCGCATGCGCTCACGCCGGAGATCTAAATAGCGGTATTCCAGCCGCAACTCTTCGGAAACCTCCTTATCCTGATCAATTTCAAATGGGGGGGTCTTCGCCTCGTTCAAGATCACGATTGCATTCACCCGGACTTCAATGGCGCCCGTGGGATTCTCCTCCCGCGCCGCACCCTCGAGGCGCTTGGTTACCGTTCCAGTAATCTGGATCACCCATTCCGGGCGGATGTGCTCGGCATGGGAGAAGAGAATTTTGTCTTTTGGGTCGAAGACAATCTGCGTGAAGCCGTAGCGGTCGCGGAGATCAACAAAGATCAGTCCGCCATGGTCGCGGCGGCGGTGCACCCAACCCGCAAGAGTGACAGCGGTCTTGGCATCGGTTTGCCGGAGTTGGCCGCAGGTGTGGGTTCGGAGCATCGCGGAGAAGTATAGAGATTAGCGGAACAACTTTCCCAACTCTTCTTTAAATTCTTCCACGTCCTTAAATTCCCGATGCACTGAAGCAAAGCGGATGTAGGCGACTTTATCCATTTTATGGAGTGCCTTCATCACATCATTGCCGATCGTTGCGCTGCCCACTTCCCCTTTGTTCCCGCCCCATTTTTCCTCGAGTTTATCGAGTAAACTATCCACATTTTCTTGAGTCACCGGTCGCTTGGTACAGGCGATCCAGATGCCGCGTTCGATCTTGCCGCGGCTGTAGGGCTCGCGTGTCCCATCGCGTTTTACAACAATCAAATTGTTCAATTCCTGCCGCTCAAATGTCGTGAACCGGTGATTGCACTTCGGGCACTCGCGACGTCTGCGGATTGCTCGCCCATCTTCGGCAATGCGAGAATCGACGACGCCGGTATCTTCGTGTTTGCAGCGCGGGCAGTTCATACATTGAGCATCGCCGAAGGATGAAGAATTGAAAATAGGAAATCATAAAGAAACAGCCCACCTCTTTCAAGGTAGGCTGTTCTACCATTATCGATTACATCATTTCCGGCACAATATTTTGACCATCCTGATTGAGCTCGTCTTGAAGTTTCTTCAGAGCATTTTTAACGTCAGTTTGCTCAGGAGCCCCAGGCATTACGGCTGCGTCGGCACCCATTTGTTCGAAAGGATTTGGCATGGAGATTTGGGGAAAGAATACAATGTCAATCCTACCATACAATTTCCCATTTGCAAGAGTTACGCTCGCAGAATGGTTTCTGAGAACCCCGTGCAATCGATAATCCGCGATGGTTTGCATAAAGGTAAGGATCCTGAATCCAGAATAAGATCGGGTTTTTCGGGGGCATCTTTATATTGCTCAAGAATTTCTGCGACCGAATAGGGGCTGGGTTTTCCGTGGATGTTTGCGGAAGTGGTAGAGATGGGGCGGGCGAATTTTCTGGCAAGCTCCGTTGCCAGGGCATTGGAGGATATGCGGATACCGAGGGTTGCCCTTCGTAGCGGAGAGTCGCGACTCTCCGCTACGAAGGGCTGCGAATATATCCTCAAAGGAACATTTGATCTTAGAAGTAAAATAATTGTGAGCGGTCCAGGCAAAAATTCTTTTGCAAGTTTCTCTGCGCGGTCGTTCCATTCCACATATTTTTTCGCCTCTTCGACGGAGGGGAAGAGCGCGCTCACGGGTTGATCAGACTGCCGCTGCTTGATTGCGAATAATCGAGCGACTGCCTTGGGATTACTCAGGTCACACGCAAATCCGTAACAGGTTTCCGTCGCGTGGATCACGGTTTCGCCTTGGGCGAGCGCCGCGAGAGCGGCCTGAATGCTTTCCGGGGATGCAGGCAGAACACGCATAGGCTTGGTATTATGCCGGCAGGGAATGTGCGGCGATGGCTTCTTCCACCTTCTTTTCGAGAATCATCGAAGTGGTGACAGTCAGAGGAAGATCGATCGTCTGCGCTCCGATCTTGAGCTGCACTTTTTCACTTCCAGGGAACATCTCGAGGACGCGCTTGAGATCGAGCAGTAGTTTTTTCGGGGCGCGCTCGGGGAGTTCGATGGTGTAGATGCGGATGGGGGAAGGGAGATTTGCGATTTGCGATTTGCGATTTGCGATTGGAGTGGTGCTATCTGTCAATCCAAGAGAGGCGAGTTCTTTATCAAGGGGCATCCCTTGCAAAATCCACTTTCCGATCGGACCGAAGAAATCATCATTCGTGGATTCTTGTGTTCCACTTCCGAGTGTTACCGTTTCCCCAGCAATCACATTGCCTTCTTCATCAAGTGCGTCGATTGCTTCAACTGTTTCCACAACGGGGCGGACAAGACGAATGCCCTGCGCGGCTTCTTCCTCATCGAAGAATCCTGCCTCTTTAGCCTTGGCAATCATCGTCGTGAGCGAAGCGCGCTTCACGGCGTCCACGCGCATCTGGAGCATCCCGCCGCGGATATCGAGAATTCCTCCAACAACGAGCACGGTATCAGGCTGTTCAAGGAAGGCGGCAGCCTCAACGAATGTCCGTGGGAAGAGTGTCACTTCAATTTTTCCCGTCGGATCCTCCAGAAACACGATCGCCATGGTTTCCCCCTTCTTTGTCGTGATGCGTTTCACACCTTCGACGATGCCGGCGAGGGTGATTTTCTTTCCCGCGTCCTCTTTGGTGAGGCTGGCGATGAGCTGCGCCTTTTTGCCGATGTATTTTCGCAGTCCTGCGAGAGGATGGCTGCTCACGTACATCCCGAGCGTTTCCTTCTCCCATTGCAGCATCTGCTGGACAGAGGCGGGAGCTGTTTTCGGGAAGGTAATGCGCGCTTCTTCAATCTGCGCTGCTCCAAAGAGATCGCCCTGGGATTTGCTCACATCTCCTGCAGCCTTCCCGTATTCCACGATTTGCTCGTAATGCTGAGCAAGCGTTCCACGTTCTCCGAGCGAGTCGAGCGCACCGGATTTTGCGAGTGATTCCAACAGTTTTTTGTTTAGTGCCTTCGTGGGGACGCGCCTGGCAAAGTCCTCCAGATTTTCAAATGGGTGTTCACCACGAGCGTCGATCATTTGCACGACGGAGCTATCACCGATGCCTTTGATGGCGCCGAGTCCAAAGCGGATCGATCCCGGGTCTTTCCTGGTTTTCCCGGGGATGGCGGTGAAGTGCCGGAGAGACTGATTAATATCCGGCGGGAGCACTGCAATGCCCATCGCGCGGCACTCTTCGATTTCGATCATGACGCGATCCGTGTCCGCGGCGTCGCTACTCAGGAGCGCCGCCATGAACTCCGTCGGATAATTTGCTTTGAGATACGCCGTTTCGTAGGCGATGCGCGCATAACCGGCGGCATGCGACTTATTGAATCCGTATCCGGCGAATGGTGTGACCACATCGTCGAAGATCTGCTCGGCGAGTTCGCGCTTGTATCCTTTTTGCACAGATCCCGTCAGGAATTTTTCCCTCTGGGAAGCGAGTTCTTCTTTGATCTTCTTTCCGATGGCGCGGCGGAGAATATCCGCTTCTCCCAGGGTGAAACCGGCAAACGTCCGCGCAATCTCAAGAATTTGTTCCTGATAGACGCCGATGCCGTAGGTGGGCTCAAGGATCGTGCGAAGGTCCTTGTGGAGATAGTGAACATCCTCTTGGCCGTGCTTGCGCTTGATGTACTGCGCAATCCATTCCATCGGACCAGGACGGTACAGCGCGACCATCGCGACGATATCATTAAATGCTGTGGGCTTCAGTTGCTTGAGATTTCGGCGCATTCCTGCAGATTCCAACTGGAAGACTCCTGTAGTGTCGCCGCGTTGCAGCAGTGCGTATGCCCTCGCGTCGTTTATGGGAATATGTGTGATATCGATGCGCTTTCCTGAAAGCCGTTCGATAATCTCGAGCGTTGTTTGAATGACCGTGAGGTTCATGAGTCCCAGAAAATCCATCTTCAGGAGACCCAGGGATTCGAGTGGTTTTGCCGCTGTCTGCGTGATGATGATATTTTCATCCTTCGGTGCGCGCTGCAGAGCGGTGTATTGCACGGCAGGCTCCGGGGTGATGATGACGCCGCACGCGTGCACCGAAACGTGGCGAGCCTTCCCCTCGAGCTTTTTCGCGGCATCAAAAATCCTGCGATAAGCCTCATTCTCCTGATACGCTGATTTCAATTCCTGCGTCTCCAGGGCTTCCTCAAGCGTCGTCCCCGGACGATCTGGAATCAGCTTCGCGAGCGCATTCATCTCTAAGAATGGGACGCCATAGGCGCGCCCCACATCCTTCACTGCAGCACGCGCAGCAAGTGTTCCGAACGTGCAGATTTGCACGACGCGGTCCTGTCCGTATTTGTCGCGGACATACTCCAACACTTCATCACGCCGCGTATCAGCAAAGTCGATATCCACGTCGGGCATGGTAATGCGCTCCGGATTCAAGAAACGTTCGAAAAGGAGTCCGTGCTCGATAGGATCGAGTCCCGTGATGCCGAGACAATACGAGACAATGGATCCTGCGGCACTTCCGCGACCTGGTCCCACCGTAATGCCACGGCGCTTTGCCTCATTCACGAAATCAGCGACGATCAAGAAATATCCGGAAAATCCGACCTGGTCGATGATCTTGATTTCGTAGTTCATCCGCTCCTTATGCTCTTGAGTGGGTTTCGGATACCGCCTCAGAAATCCCTCTTCCGTCAGCCGCCGCAGCTCCGCGCTTTCCGTCGTTCCCTTCGGCACGGGGAAGCGGGGGATGTGGTAGGAAGAGAATTGCAGCTCGACATTGCAGCGGTCGGCGATGATGCGGGTGTTTTCGAGCGCTTCCGGGATATGGGCGAAGGATTTTTCCATTTCCTCAAACGGGCGCATGGAATAATCCGCATCGCGCATGGAAAATCTGCTCGGGTCTGCAATTTGCGCATTTTTCTGGATGCAGAGGAGTACATCATGGGCTTCCGCGTCGCTCGAACGGCAGTAGTGTGCATTACAGGTAGCCACGAGTGGCACATCGAACTCTTTCCCCCAACGAATCAACTGCTGGTTCGCTTCGATTTGTCCGGGGACGCTCGGCAGATCCATCAATTCAAAATAGAGATTGTCTTTCCCGAAGTATCCGCGGTACTCCTCACTCAGCGCGCGTATGCGCTCCCCGTCTTCGGCAAGCGCCGCCTGTGGTAGGGCTCCACTGATCGGACCTGAGAGCGCGATCAACCCCTTCCCATATTTTCCGAGGAGCTCACTGTCCACGCGCGGTTTGTAGTACATCCCTTCGACCGCCGCGCGGGTGACGAGCTCCAGAAGGTTTCGGTACCCCTCGGTTGTCTCCGCGATCAGAAAGAGGGGCCAACGTTTGGTGTCCACCCCACTCTCCTTATCATTCCTTGTGCGCGCTGCGATATAGACCTCAATCCCAAGTATCGGTTTGATCTTCCGCGCCTTGCATGCCTTGTAAAACTCGACGAGACCATACGCAAACCCCTTATCACCGATGCCGACTGCGCTTTGCCCAAGCTCCTCTGCGCGCTGCGCAATTTCCTCCGGTGAAGGCAGCGCCTCGAGGAGGGAATAGGTCGAATGACAGTGGAGATGCACAAAATCAGATGCTTTCACGGAAGCAGCTTATCGCTTTGCGCTTTCAGCTTCCAGAAGCCTTTCGTACTTATTATGGACTCACGGTGATTGCCGCATCGTTTTTGCAGCGCAAGTGTGCCTGGGTGTTCCCAAAATAGGATCCACTGACATACGGGAAACACGAATTCTCAAAGAGGATTCTCAGTACCTGGTCCAATCTCGCATTGCATGGTCGGTAGATGCAGGAGCGACGGAGGTAGTACGCAAAGCCTTTCCCAAAAGAACGCAGTCCGCTGGTGTGGCTTCTCACAAGTGCGGCAAACCGCTCCGTCACACGTCCCATACCAGGATCAGACTCGCGGATCTGCAGGATATTATCCTGTGATTTTGCCAGCGGCTCCGCTTCCTTTTTCCCATGGTATTTGTTCCACGAGAGGAAGATCGTTCGCACGATCCAATCTCGTGCCTTGAGGATGGGGTGTTTCTTGTCCTCGCGCTGCGTGGCTGCATTACGCTCTGGACCGGGCGGGAATTCCGGAGGATACCGGATCTCTTTTGCCTGCGGTCGGCGCTCTCCCCAGTGTTGTGTGAGTTCCGCAAGGCGCACCATGAGCCATGGCTCGTTTTTGGGGATAGAGAAGGGGCCGCGCTTTTCCGCTGCACCCGTATGGATCGTCTGCAGAAGGGATGTGGCGCCGATCTGCTGCGCGAGGGGAATGTTCTCGAGGCAACCGTAGACTTCCTTGTGTGTTCGCGAGAGCCCTGATCCGAGCGACGAATAGTCCGAAGTGGTGCCCGTCATTGCGTCGATTTCTTCCAGAAGAGGTCGGAACGACTGTGCCTGCGTCACAAATTCATCGCGCTTCGTAATGAGATCGGCCAGAGCGGACATCTCAGCGGCTGTCGGTGGATGTCCGGATGCCGCGGAGGGCATCGCTTGCAGGTCGCAGCCATAACCTGCGATTGACGGAGGGAGGTAATTGGAATGAAAAGGACAGAGTTTTCCCTGCAGTGGATTTTGGGACGGAGGGAGTGTGCAGCCGTATTCCTGGCATCCACGCGGGGTGGTAAAGGGGGTACCGCCCGCATCGAGACATAGCTTGTCATCGGTAAACGTACAGGTATTTCCCGGGATTCCCTCCGGGCAGCACCAAGCGGGATTCGGAGGATCAAACCGCTGCTTTTTTGCCCACCCATCATCTTCATACAGCGGATCGCGACCGCCTTTCAGCAGACGCTCCACGCGCTGGTTCAAAAAGCGGAGGACGTGCTGCAGTAGCACAACGCGGAATGGTTCCTTATTATCGAGTGCCGTATGCATTTCCTGTCGTACCTTTTCGATTTTAGACTGAAGAATGATCACATCAAGGTGAAGGCAGGGTGTCGCTTCCAGCAGGTCGCGCTGCATCGCCGTGATCTGCAGTCTGGTATCGACTGTACTGAGCATCGCCGACGTTGCGTAAAAGATCCACCACGGTTTGAACATGTCGTAGATGGGTCCGCCGGGAGTCGTCATGGTGCCTGCCTGCGCGATGCCGGCATTGGCGCGGTCGAGTACACGCTGGACGTAGTGCTGCGAAACAGGGGGGATCGCGACGATGGTATCCACCGTTATTGCTTCAACTGATGTTGGAAGTAAAGACAAAAGAAGGGCGCAAATCCCAAGGGCGCAAGGGCGCAAGGGCGCAAAAGCATGAGCCCTTAGTCTTTGTGCCCTTGTGCCCTTCTTCTCTACCGCGTGCTTGGCGAGTGCATGCATCATGGCGTTGCTGTAGTGGAAGGAATATATGGGCATGCGCGATCCACGCGCGAGCACATCTGCTGTGGGAAGGATGTGGAGCCTATCTCTTCAAGGAGTGTCGCCGCCGCGTCGAAAATTTCCACAAATGACCAGCGCAGAGAATCAATCTGGAAGCGGTAGAGATTCGTCGCATAGCGGGTACCCACACTCGGAGCCATGCGTTCCAGTTCGTGCGCCGGATCGATCTGCGCGTCGATGGATTTTGAAAGATTGACGAGCATGTCCAAGGGGTCGCTCAGCGGACGACCAAGCTGTGTCGAAACTTCTCCCATGCAGAGCGTGGGCGGAGTGCGCGGAGGAAGCCCGAGCATCTGGCAGAGTGCGCGATCCGTGATCTGCGCCGCTGCCCAGGGGTTGTATTCTGGAAGGGGAGGGAGGGCGAGGGTGGGAAGCACCAAACGCCCCGCCGAAGGGGGATCGGTATTCGCCGCGGGCTCCGTGCCGACACAGCTGTCCCACGGGAAGGATTCATCGCCGACATTGAGAGACATTCTTCCCGGGACCAGTCGCTCCTCTTCCCAGGATTGCTCGATGCATTGCCCCACGAAGCAGAGATTATTCCCGATGGAGTTCTCGTATTCCGACCGGCACTGGGGTGTGCAGATGCTCGGCAACGAGGCGACGATCGTCTTTCCTCGTGGGTCGAGTTTGTTTATCGCATCGGTGCAGCTTGTCGGCAGTCCCAGGCGACTTTGTGAGCGATTGGTCGCTTCAACAAGTTTTTGCAAGAAAAGAGAGGCAACAATTGGTGAATCGTTACACTCTCCAAGCGCGCTGCAACTTGCCGCTGCCAAATTCTCTGCGCAAAATTCCGTGGAGACGGGAAGATTTTTGCCCTGGTACTGGATCTGGACATCCTGCAGGATTCCATCCTCAAAGAACGTGCTGCATGACACAAGATGTGCCTGGTACTCGGCGCTGCAGCAATGGTTCAAATCTTGATTTAAAATACTGTGGGGATTTGAGCATGTTTGCTGTGCATGGGTGAGCTCATGGATGATCACGCTTTGCAAGATTGCCGTACTTCCCGCGATAGAATTTGGGATGCAGATCGGTATCACGCCATTGGATTGCTTGGCTCCTGTAAAGGCGACAGCCGGGTTTGTTCCAGGACACGAAGTCGCACAATACAGATCCACAGAACAATTGCTGCACTGGGTCGGCGGAATGTTGTCTTTCACAGGAGTGTCACCCTGGCTCGGATTTTCCGTTGGGAGGCGCCATCCACCAATACCGCAGACATCCGGACCGGAAATACTCATCTTCATCGGTGTTTTCAGCACGGGCTGCTTGCATTCACTCAGGCGTATGCCCGTGGGAGCCGGGCCATCACTGAAGACGCGGCATTCAGACTGTTCGATCATCCGACAGAGATACCCCTGGCTGCCGACGGGCATATTACAAAGACCTGCCCCACTTGCCGTTGTCTGCGGAGGGGCAAGAGAAGCACCGCCGAGAATGATCATGGGAGGATAAACGGAACCGCAGTAGGATTCGCCTAGAGTGCCTTCCATGCATTGCTGGTAATCGCGATCATCGAGCATACGTGGGAGAACGGGTTCCAGAGGTATTTCCCAGTCAATTCCCGCGTTGCGGTTGGTGACCCACACAACAACGTTGATATCTTTGTAGAGCCATGTGGGGAAGAGGACCAATTCATCCCGACTCACCGGAATCGGGCGATCATCAAGGCTATCTTCCAAATGTTGCCAAATCCCATGGAGATCATCCTCAACGTTGCACCACCGTTTCCACAGTAACCCCAATTCCCCGCCCGACCCCGTGCTGCCGCATGATTCTTCGGCGCGTACGCTTTTATAGCCGAAGCGGTAGCGTGCTACCGCTGCGGAAAGTTCGCTCAAGTCTTCCTTGGTGCCAGATCCTTTCACAAGTGTATCCAGCTCTTCTTTCAAATCATCATATTTCTGCCGTGTTGTACTCTCGGGTTCCGGAAGAGCCCCTGCGCTCATGTGTACGTACGGGTCTGTCCCGCTGGCTCTGTCGCTTCCCGATTGCCAGATTGTGAGGAGGCTGCCGATGATCGGAGCCAATGCGGCAAATTTCCCCATGTGTTCGCTTAAGGGGATCTCATAACTACTACTTGTGAGATACAGATCCCGTCCGAGCTTTCGCACGCGCTCTTCACGGGGAACGACTTTTGCAATCGCACCCTGGATCTCCTCGCAGCGCATGACCTGCGATGTGCTCCTTCCGCAGCGACCGAGGAATGCTCCATGGTCTCTTACCGCGACGCTGATATCCTCCTCCGCGAGTGTCACCTGGTACTTCTCTTTCACTAGAGCAATCACGAAGCGCGCGAGGTCGGGCTCCACGTCATGAAGCTCCTCTTTTTCTGCGATCATTTTCATTCGCGAATAGAGTAATGGTGCAGCAGCGAATGTCGTAAGAGGGACGATCTCGATCAAGATCATCGTGAGCATGCTGCCGGCAATGGAAAAACGGGAGTTCATTCTTCGGACATGTCTGTAAGCGAATCACAGTCGCTATCCACAAGGTCTATCTTTCCGTCATCGTCATTGTCTCTTCCGTCGGAGCAGACGGGCAGATCCCGCAGAGGGTCTTTGGCATTCCAAATCCGCGGCAAGCACGCCGCAGCATCCGCAGAAAGTGCGATGGCGTTGCGGATGTCGAGCGATGCGCGCTGGATACATTCCGCGTCCTGCTCGAACATTCTGGTCATGTGAATGGTGCCCATAAACTCTAGAACTCTCTGGAGTGTCGGGCGCGAGATGGCAAGCTCACGGCGGATGTCTTGAGACTGTTTTCCCCACGTTTCCCAAAATGTCATAAAGAAGAACGGATTGGCGTCGAGTCCCCCGGGCAGTAGCCCCCGGCGGTCCGTTTCCTCGCGCCAGATTTCCACAGGCAAGGACATGGATCGTTCTACAAGACTGCATTCATACACACGCAAATATTCCAACAGAACCGGTACGGTATCCGCTTGAGTGAATGGACCGCCGCCCGTGCTCCATGGTTCTAGAGTTGCAGCAATCTGCCCGACAACCGGAGACGCTGGGTCTTCTGCCTGTTGTGTGCAGGACGCGGGACCAGTTCTCCATTGTCGGAGGGCGAGGTGGTCGTTCGGCGTTTTCCCAAGGAAATCTTCAAGAATACGTTCCACGTTCTTGTGATATCTCGTCGCCCACTCCGCATAGGGTAGAGGGGCAGGGGGATACAGCGCACTGCAGTAGGATTCATCCCCCACATTCTGCATGCATTGCGTGTAGAGAGGGTCGGTCGTGGCGCCGAAGGCCATGCTGTCTTTTTTCGTACATGCGCCGAGTTTGGGATAGGGTTGCTCCCATTCGGCCGCGAATCCCGCGCCCGCTATCAGGACAGAAAAACCGATGAGAGCGTATTGCCATCGCATCAGAAGATGATGGGAATGCTGGAAGAAGATGGGGGGACGGCTGAAGAAATTGAGGAAGCAGAAAAAGGCGCGGATGAAATCGCAGGGGAAGAAGATACGGTGATCAAGATCGACGGGGCATCGTCACAGGAGCCGATGAAGCACGGTATGCGGCTGAAACTGGCGATGAGATTGGCGGCGCTTCGCAGCGACCCTAAGACCGTTCCGCGCATTTCTCCAAGGAAAGAGCGGAGGATGCCCGAAAGTTGCAGCACGGATCGGTATCCTGCGTCATATTCCATGACAAGTTTCGTAACCTGCACTTCGCGTTCCCGAAGCGTTTCCACCATCGTCTGGCAATATTGCCGGAGGTTGCCCTGTGTAGAGAGCGGTGTGGGATTGGTTTGCAGATGACACGCCGTGAATGTTCCCGCGGGGATATCTCTGCATCCGAAGATGTCTACGGTGACATTTTGCGGCGTGTGGTTGTCTTTGCTCTCCGAAAGCTCCAACAGTCTGCAGATGCCTTCAATGCGGCATTCAAATGTGCGATATGCCTGCGTGATATGAGGAACCAACTCCGAGGAAAGCCTGCGCCGCGTTTCAAAAATTCCTTTTCGCGGCGCGATATCGCCCTGGCTGTCGACTATCGGGTTGTACCACGTCACATTTTCATATCCTTCGGAAACAGATCGCCATTCATCGACCGTGATGGGACCGGAGTTGCTTATTCCTCCGCCTCCCTGCGTTTTTATCCAAATACTTTTATCTTTGGCAAAACGTACTTCCGATATTCCGGCATCCCGTGCCCGCGTGAGACCGAAGAGATGCGCGCGGAAAATCCGCTGCTCTTTCCACGCGAGCCAGTCGATTGACTCGCGGCAGGAGTTGTAGTCCGGTTCATGGGATGCAAACACCGAAATAGGCGCGGCGAGCAGAGTGGTGCAGAGGATTATGCCGATCCAGAACTGTGAGTTGCGATTCATATTGAACTGAAAGAGGAAGCAGACCAAGAGGAAGGTACGGAGAATCCGGAAAACGAGGAGAGAGAGGCAGCGGATGATGAAGCTGATGCTGTCGCAGGTACCGGTACTATTTCCACGGGTCGCCGCACATCGAAGGACGGTGTGATGGTGTTGGGATTG
>MFXW01000062.1 GCA_001787585.1 Candidatus Peribacteria bacterium RIFCSPHIGHO2_02_FULL_53_20 | reverse complement strand
TGTTGTTGAGACGAAGCTCGCGCCGCGAGTCATTGTTCTCTATCAGAGCATTCTCGTTGGCGTCTTTGCGGTGTTCATCTTTGCACGCCAGTTTTTGAATCTTCCCACGCACGAGCTTCGCTTCTCGCAATTTCTCGCTGTTCTCGCTCTGCTCGCGACGATTGTCTATGTCACTGTCCATCGTAGGAAATATCCGCATTTATAAAATAAAAATTAAAACGGGACAGCTGTTTGGCACTCATGTTTCGGTATTATCTGCGCAACCCACTTTTCTCCCATGACGATCCCCCCCGTATTCCAACAATTTCTCGAGCCGTGGCTGCTCATTCTTGCCGATGATCCGGTGTTGCGTGCGCTGCAGGGCTGTCTTCTGTTTCTCGGTGTCATCGTGGTCTTTCTCGTCTTTTACGCCACCCGTGACATTTTGCTCCGCACGCGCTCGTTTCCCGCGATGCTCGGAAGCATCGTCCTCGTGGCTTTTTTGCCAATCGTGGGATTTTTTCTGTATTTGCTCCTAAGACCCGCACGGACGATTGCGCAGAGGGAGACGGATCGGAAGACAGAGGAGATTCTTCGGTTGCTCGAGAAGGATAGGAAGAAAGATCCAAGAAACAAGACACAAGATACCAAATAATTCTGAAGATCGAAGATACAAGATACAAACAAGATCAAAACTCGAAGTTCAAGCTTTCTATTTTGAATTTGTTTGTATCTTGTGTCTTGTTTCTTGTATCTTCTCCCCGTGTCCCCCGTTTCCTACCTCTTCTGGCCCAACCCCGAAGCCGCGAGCTATGACAATCCGAAAGTCCTGTTACTTCTCGGTCTCTGCGCCGCATTCATTCTGCTGAGTTTCATCATCCGCCGCTGGCGGTTATCTGTAGAGAACCCGGTAACGCGCCGTCTGAGCCGAGGCTGGGCATCCGCTGCGATCTGGTTCGGCAGCGTTGGCATCATCCTTGCCGTCGCGCGTGTTGAGCAGATCAGCTACATCTCGATGCGGTTCTGGTGGGCGGTGTGGCTGTTTGCACTGATTCTGATGCTTTTTGTGCAGGGAAGGCGCTGGCGTACGTTGCACTATCGGGTGTTGCCGAAGGAAAGGGTGAATGATCCGAGGGAGAAGTATTTGCCGAAGAGAAAGAAATAAGATCGCGTGATGGAAGGGCGCAAGGGCGCAAGAACCAAGGGCACAAATCTCTTTTTTTCGATGAGCATATTTCTTGTGCCCTTGGTACTTGCGCCCTTCCAACGACAGGTCTTCAATATCTCCAATGCGTTCCCTGCAGTACCAAGGCATCACCTGGCACGACGATCCTTCTCCGACAGAGAAGGAAATTCTCGCTCTGCAGCAGAAATACGGATTTCACGAGCTGGATATCGAGGACTGCCTCTCGGAGCACGAACGACCGAAGGTCGAGGAGTACGACACCTATCTGTTCCTCGTATTCCACATTCCCTACAAGAGTGTGCAATCAGGACGCATTCTTAAGGAAGAGATCAACGTGTTCCTTGGACAGGATTTTGTGATCACCCTTCATGAAGGGAAAATTCCGACTCTGGACAAGCTCTGGCGTGGTCTCAACGAGTCGCCTGCTAAATGTCAGGAATACCTGCAAAACGGTACGGGGTACTTTCTCTACGAGCTCATGCGGCTTCTCTTTCAGGAGGGCTTCCCGCTCGTGGATTCGATTACCAAAGATCTTCGTCGTCTGGAAGACGAGCTCTTCGAAAGCGAAGAGGAGACTGATATCCTCCGCGATCTGATCACGCTCAACAGAAATATCATCACCATGCGCAGCATTATTCTCCCGCAGCGCACGATCGTCGCTTCGCTTGAGCACAAGAACCGTAAGTTCGTTTCCGAGGATCTTGCGCTCTACTACGATGACATCCGCGACGCGATCGAACGCCAGTGGTCCCTTCTCGAAACCGCCAAGGAAGTGATCGAAGCGCTCCAGTACACCCACCGTGCCTGGCTCCAGCACAAAACGAACGAGGTCATCCGAATCCTGACGGTGTACTCGGTGATCGGTATCCCGCTCACGATCATCACGAGCGCATGGGGGATGAACGTGCAACTGCCGTTCGGCAGTCATCCTCTGGGGTTTGAAATCCTCTTTGGCATCATGGCAGCAATCAGTATGGGGATGGTGGCGTTCTTTGCGAGGAAGAGATGGTTGTAAATGGTTATTGATGGTTGATCCACTTCTTTGCCAAATGCCCAATGACCAATGCATTGTCCGATTTGGCATTTGGCAAAGAAGTGCAACAGTAATCATTCCATCATTTTATGTTCCTGCAATACCCGCTTCCTTGACACTCCGAAGCGCTTTCGCGACCATTCACCCCTTTATGCCACTGCGGCACTCTACAGAAACGGCTCTTCTCCTGACGCTCGGCGTTGCCATTGCTCTTGCGGGGTTGCTGATCGCCACGCTTCCTGGCCTTCCAGAAGGAATTCTCCCCTGGGCGGTGCTCTTTGCGGTTGCGGTCGCGTATCCGATTCTTCTCACGCCGCTCTTTCGAGCGCGCAGAGCCGATACGCCATTGCGGTGGATGCACTGGTTTCCGGCCGCGATGCTTCTTGTATGGTTTTTGATCGAAGTTGCTGCACTGTACATACCGCGCATTGCCGGACTGCAAAGTGTTTATACGATGTTATGGACGCTTCCGGCGGTTGCTCTCGGCATGTTGATCCTTGTTCTCTACTGTCTGAATGTGATCCGAAGGCGCGTACCACGGATTTCTGTCTTGCTTCTGACACTCGTCGCATTCGTTGCTTTTGGCGTCGCCTCTGTCCAAGGCGATGCATGGGACAAGCAGATCGCTGCTACGCTTTGGCAAGGGGAGTGGTGGGACATTCTCGGAACGGGATCCACGCTTCTCGGTCGTAATGGCACGGGATCCTCCCTCGGCGAAATCGCCGCGTCGGCGGATTCCAGCGAAGAGCGGTGGAGACAGAAGCTTCGCACATCGGAAAGGAGAAGCGCGCGGGAAGAACAGAAGAGAAGCGAAGAGAAAAATAGGGGAGAGAAGTCGTCCGCACCGAGATCTGCTAAGGCTCAATCTTCATCCTCCGCGCCGCTCTGGCGCTCCGCAAGTTCGGCGCCGGCTGCGTTGCCATCCTCTGGTGGAGCTGCGGAAGTGCTGGCGTTGACGCTCATTGCTTTGTATTCGGGGGTGCTGCATGACAGGGCAAGGAGGAGAGCGTAGTTGCAGGTTGCAAATTGCAAACACTTCTCTTTATAAAACCTGCAACTTGCAACCTGCAACCGCAACTTTCCGGATGCAAGTTTTGGATGTAGAGTTGGCGCGTAATGGTTTCGATCTCCTCCCTCCACGCCCGCCAGATCCTCGACTCCCGCGGCATCCCGACGGTGGAAGTGGAGTGCACGCTTTCCGATGGTGCGTTTGCCAGTGCTGCCGTTCCTTCGGGGGCTTCTACAGGTACTCATGAAGCGCTAGAACTTCGCGATGGCGACAAGAAGAACTACGGCGGGAAATCGGTGGAGAAAGCGGTGTCCCATGTGGATGGTCCCATTGCGAATGCTCTTCGATCGCAATCTGTTTCCGATCAGCGAACGATCGATCAAATCCTTCTGGATCTGGATGGTACCCCAAACAAGTCCAAGCTCGGTGCGAATGCCATTCTGGCAGTCTCTATGGCAGTGGCACGGGTACGTGCCGTGAGCGAGAAACAGCCGCTCTGGCGGTCTCTTGCCATTCAATATGGTGTGGATATCAAAGGTCCGCTTCTCCTACCTGTGCCTCTTATGAACGTGCTAAACGGCGGCATGCACGCGGATAGCGGTCTCAGTTTTCAGGAATTCATGATCGTTCCCGTGGGATATTCCTCATTTAAAGAAGCTCTCCAGGCGGGTGCCGAAGTCTTCTACGCGCTCAAGAATATGCTGAAGCAATTTCAGTATGTGACATCCGTTGGAGATGAAGGAGGATTCGCGCCTCAAGTGGCCGATGCCGATCACGCATGTTCCATCCTCATGCGTGCCATAGAGTTGTCCGGTCACAAGGGAAAAGTACGTCTCGCATTCGACTGTGCGGCGTCCGAGTTCTACAAGAATGGGAAGTACCAAGTGGATGGCAAAATGCTCACGGGTCCGAAACTTATTGATTATTACGGAGCGCTCGTCGAACATTTTCCGATCGTGAGCATCGAAGACAGTCACAGCGAAGATGATTGGGATGGCTTCGGACTTATGCAGGAGCGTTTCGGGTCCAAAATCCAGCTCGTTGGGGATGATCTCTTCGTGACCAATACCAAGCGCATAGCTCAAGGGGTCGAACGGCGGGTAGCCAACGCCGTACTCATCAAGCTCAATCAGATCGGAACGGTTTCGGAAACCGTCGATGCGATGCAGATGTGCCAGAAGGCTGGGTGGAATGCGATTGTGAGTCACCGCAGCGGCGAAACCTCCGATACCTTTATCGCCGATCTTGCTGTGGGGCTTCAGTCGGGGCAGATCAAAACAGGATCGCTTTCGCGCACGGAACGGCTCTGCAAATATAATCAGCTGCTCAGAATCGAAGAGTCTCTCGGCAAACAGGCAAGGTATGAGAGTCCGTTCGGGAAATAATCGGAGATTTATTGTTTACGCAGCATCCACCATTTCTTTAACCACGGTAGTGATAGTGTCGAGAGCAGGTACGCCGCTGTCGGTATCAGTGCTTGCAGAAGTGGTCTCGGCAACGCATTGATCCAAAATAGCAGTGCCGTAATCCCATAGGTGAGAAGGGCAATGAATCCCCGCCGCGTGATGCTTATTTCCCATGCTTTATCGATCTCGACACGCTTGTTGCGTTCGAGAATGGCTCGAAGGTCTTTGCCAGTATTCTGCATAGTCACAATTCTACTTCATAATTGCTCATTCCTCATTCATCATTCCATTATCGGGGCGTAGTTCAGTTGGCTAGAACGCATGCATGGGGTGCATGAGGTCGTGGGTTCAAGTCCCACCGCTCCGACCAATACCCCCCTCCGGGTTCTTGAACTCGGTATTTAGGCGTGATACGGTACCCCCTTTTTCTCTAATACAGACCTGCAAGGCAATACTTGCGCAATTACTGTAAATATTGTATAATACTATGATTCCATGACACTCTCCGCAGACGCCATCTCCGCAGCCACAAGAGCAATAGAGGACCATCACCGGATCCTCATACTGCCGCATGCCAATGTGGATCCGGACGGTATTTCCTCGGCATTGGCGTGCTATTCCATCTTGAAGCACATCGGCAAGGATGTGACGGTACTCTGCCCGGATACCCCTCCGGAATCGCTCGCTTTCCTTCCGGGGTTTGAAAAATTCACGACGCAAGTGGAAGAGAGCCAGAACTTCATCATCACCGTGAATCTCGATCATGGCATCGAGATCGACAAGCTCCGCTACAGCGTCGAAGATCACAAAGTGAATATCATTGTCGTGCCGAAGAAG
>MFXW01000061.1:4202-13369 GCA_001787585.1 Candidatus Peribacteria bacterium RIFCSPHIGHO2_02_FULL_53_20 | reverse complement strand
ACCGCTTGGAAATCTCCCGATGATCGTCTGGACGCAGATCCTTGCGATGGGGATCGGGGCGGGGAGCTGGTTTGGGAAGAAGGCGATGCTGGGGATCTAGCGAAACCAATGAAAGGAAAATACGCCCGGACACCGGGCGTATTTTTTTGTTGTATAAATCAATGAAATGTAATTCCAAGCTACAATAAGGAATTAGACTAATAACAAAAATTATAGTATAATAATCATATGAGTCCCCTCTCCCGCGAGCAACTTATCGCCATCCGGAACATCTTCCGCGGTATGGGATTGGAGGATAAGGAGATCGATGTCTATCTCACACTCATTCCTCTAAAATCCGCTCCAGTCAGCGTGATAGCAAAAGCATCAAAACAGCCGAGAACAAGCATCTACTTCATTTTGGATAAACTCCAGGAGAAGGGATTTGTCTCCGAAGTCGAAAGTGGAAAAATCACGCAGTACGTTGCCGAACCGCCAGAGAAGCTCATCAACCATGCACAGGAAATGCAGACGAAATTTCATCGCATTGAGCAGCAGATTCATGATGCACTGCCATTTCTTTCATCGCTTGTCAGCCCTTTGGCAACGACCCCCAAAGTCACGCTGCTCCATGGAATTGAAGGGATGAAGAAAACCTACCGGGAAATTCTGTCACAACCGTTCATCGGATTTTTGAATCCTCACATCATGTATGAAACCTTCGGAACAACGACTTCGAATTATCTATTCCAAAAAAAGAAGATCCCCCTCCAAGGTCGCGACTTAATAACACAAAACGCCTATTTAGACAGGTATATCAAGGAAAGTCCTCCGACAAAGGAGCACGATTATCGGATACTCCCGCAGGGCGTGGAGTTTTTCTCCGATACGCTCGTCTATGGCGATCACGTTGCTTTTTTCGCCTATGATCACCAACACACAATCGTCCGCATCGAAAATAGCAGAATTGCAGGTATGATTCGGTCATGGTTCGATGCACTTTGGGGGATCAGCAGACCAGTAGGAAAATAATGCAGATACGACAGGACCATGTCATGAATACATCGATCGTCAATTTTTTTATTTTGTCTGAATAATTCATAGAAAGCGTTTCAATGACAAAATATTGCTGTTGTCTGTTTTCGTCGACTCTTGAAATTGTGGAGATTTTGACAATATGAATTGAATATGCCAAAAGAAAAAATTGTCCATAATTCTTATTGAATATAACACTACTATATTGCGCTTAATGCAATTTCCTCTCTTTTTATGCAAAAGCGCACCGCGCTCGCACTGCTGAGCATCTGCTCACAGGCACTCTCCTGGGTTCCGTTCGGAGACACAACCGCTTCGCTGCCGGAACAAGAGTTGTGGGCAATTCCGATTGCAAGCGCACAGGTAGCACAGCAATGGGTAGCGGGATGGAACCGTACTTGTACATCGATTTGTGGAGATATCGGACAAACTGTGCAGCCCGATAGTAATGGAAATACTTGTGCTTCGGGTGAGAGAACCGTGCGAGATGCAATCAACCAGCTAGGTGCGGGGATTTTTCTTGCAGGATGCTGGCCGCATGCATGCCCAAATAATATTACTGATTTTCCGAATAGTTTCACCGTAGGAAATTTCTGCTATAAATCAGCACAAAAGCAGGATAATGACAGTACGGATATCACTGCTGCTTGTAGCTGCACCAGTAGCGTGCAATGTTCCGATGGTGTGGATAACGATGGCGACGGAGCCACTGATTTTCCGAATGACTTCAGTTGCAGTTCGGCTACGGATAACGACGAGACGAATCCCAAGGCACAGTGTCAGGACGGGCTCGACAATGACGGCGACGGACTGACCGATTTCCCACAAGATCCGGGCTGCACGAGTCGCCAGGATAATGACGAGTTCAACACGGTGCAGTGTAATGACGGCATTGATAACGATGGTGACGGAGCAACGGACTTCCCGAATGATTTCAGCTGTTCTTCAGCTACGGATAACGATGAAACATTGCCGAAGGCTCAGTGTCAGGATTCCATTGATAATGACGGAGATGGACTGGTGGATTTCCCACAGGATCCTGGATGCTCGAGTCGTCAAGATAATGATGAATTCAATACTGCTCAGTGTTCTGATGGCATTGATAATGATGGTGATGGAGCCACAGATTTCCCCAACGATTTCAGTTGCAGTTCGGCTACGGATAATGATGAAACCCTTCCGAGAGCGGCATGTCAGGATTCCATTGATAATGACGGGGATGGACTAGTGGATTTCCCACAAGATCCGGGATGTACGAGTCTGCAGGACAATAGCGAATTGAATGTGGTTCAATGTAACGACGGCATTGATAATGACTCAGATGGAGCAACGGATTTCCCGAACGATTTCAGTTGTTCTTCGGCTACGGACAACGATGAAACGTTGCCCAGAGCGGCATGTCAGGATTCCATTGATAATGACGGAGATGGACTAGTGGATATCCCACAGGATCCGGGATGCACAAGTAGGCAGGACAATGATGAGTTCAATATCGTTCAATGTAATGACGGAGTGGATAACGATGGAGATGGAGCCACAGATTTCCCGAATGACTTCAGCTGTTCATCCTCGACGGACAACGATGAAACGTTGCCGAGAGCGCAGTGTCAAGACTCCATTGATAATGACGGGGATGGACTCATCGACTTCCCCCAGGATCCTGGCTGTACCAACCGCCAGGATAATGACGAGTTCAACAGCATTCAGGCTGATTTGAGTATTACAAAGTCTGGACCGAGCTCTGTAGCACGCGGTGGAGTAGTGACGTACACGATGACGGCGACGAATGGCGGACCGAATACGGCAACCAATGTCACGGTTGCGGATCCAATTCCTGCAGGATTGACCTTTAACTCTGCAGGAAGCTCAAGTAACTGTGCACAGAACGGCAGCAATATCCTCTGTAACTCCATTACGTTGACCAATGGACAGAGTGCGACGGTAACGGTGGCATTCAATGTGCCGAATACGGTGAATTGCAACAGCGTGATCACCAATGGCGCAAGTGTTTCGACCTCTACTACAGATCCAAATTCCAGCAATAATCAGAGCAATGTGGTCTCGACGACCATGACCTGCGTCCAGTGTTCTGATGGCATTGATAATGACTCAGATGGAGCAACGGATTTCCCGAACGATTTCAGTTGCAGTTCAGCTACGGACAATGATGAGACGTTGCCGAGGGCTCAATGTCAGGATTCCATTGATAATGATGGAGATGGACTCTTCGATTTCCCGCAAGATCCTGGATGTACGAGTCGTCAGGACAATGATGAGTTCAATAGCATTCAGGCAGATTTGAGTATTACCAAATCTGGGTCAAGCTCTGTAGCACGCGGAGGAATCGTAAGTTACACAACAACTGCAACCAATGCTGGTCCCAATACAGCGACCAATATAACAATCGCGGATCCGATCCCTGCTGGGTTGACGTTTAACAGCGCTGGAAGCAGCAGTGGTTGTGCCCAGAACGGCAGCAACATTCTCTGTAATAATATCACGCTGACTGCGGGTCAGAGTGCTACTCGGACAATTGCCTTTACGATTGCCTCGACATTCACGTGTGGAGGAACGATCCAGAACCAGGCATCTGTTTCGACCAGTGCGACGGACAGCAATCCTGCCAATAACCAGAGTGCAGTCATCTCTACGACCGTCACGTGCGTTCAGTGTTCTGATGGCATTGATAATGACTCAGATGGAGCAACAGACTTCCCGAACGATTCCAGTTGCAGTTCAGCTACGGACAACGATGAGACATTGCCGAGAGCTCAATGTCAGGATTCCATTGATAATGACGGGGATGGACTAGTGGATTTCCCACAGGACCCCGGATGTACGAGCCGGCAGGATAATGATGAATTCAATACTGCTCAGTGTTCAGATGGCATTGATAATGACTCAGATGGAGCAACAGATTTCCCGAACGATTTCAGTTGTTCTTCAGCTACGGATAATGACGAGACGAATCCCAAGGCACAGTGTCAGGACGGGCTCGACAACGACGGCGACGGACTGACAGATTTCCCACAAGATCCGGGGTGTACGAGCCGGCAAGATAATGACGAGTTCAACAGGGTACAGTGTAATGACGGCATTGATAATGACTCAGACGGAGCAACGGACTTCCCGAATGACTTCAGTTGTTCTTCGGCTACGGACAATGATGAAATGCTCCCGAGAGCGCAGTGTCAGGATTCCATGGATAATGACGGGGATGGACTAGTGGATTTCCCGCAAGATCCGGGCTGCACAAGTAGACAAGACAATAGTGAGCTCAATGTTGTTCAGTGTTCTGATGGTGTAGATAATGATGGTGATGGTGCAACGGACTTCCCGAATGACTTCAGTTGTTCCTCCTCGACGGATAACGATGAAACGTTGCCCAGAGCGGCATGTCAGGATTCCGTGGACAACGACGGAGACGGATTGGTGGATTTCCCACAAGATCCTGGATGTTCGAGCCGGCAAGACAATAGCGAATTGAATGTCGTTCAATGTAACGATGGCATTGATAATGATGGTGATGGAGCGGTGGACTTCCCGAACGACTTCAGTTGTTCATCCTCGACGGATAACGATGAAACATTGCCCAGAGCGCAGTGTCAGGATTCCATTGATAATGACGGGGATGGACTAGTGGACTTCCCGCAAGATCCTGGATGTTCGAGTCGTCAGGACAATACGGAACTCAACGTGGTTCAATGTAATGACGGCATTGATAACGATGGAGATGGAGCCACAGATTTCCCGAACGATTTCAGTTGCAGTTCGGCTACGGACAATGATGAAACCCTTCCGAGAGCACAGTGCCTAGATTCCATCGATAACGATGGAGATGGCTTAGCGGATTTCCCGCAAGATCCTGGATGCACAAGCAGGCAGGACAATGATGAATTCAACCAGATCCAGGCAGATCTGAGCATTACCAAGTCTGGACCGAGCTCTGTAGGACGCGGAGGAATCGTAAGTTACACAACAACTGCGACCAATGCTGGTCCCAATACAGCGACCAATACAACAATAGCGGATCCGATTCCTGCTGGGTTGACGTTTAATAGCGCTGGAAGCAGCAGTGGTTGTGTCCAGAACGGCAGCAATATTCTCTGTAATAACATCACGCTGTCTGCGGGTCAGAGTGTTACAAGAACGATAGCCTTTACGGTATCTTCGACGTTCACCTGCAACGGAACCGTCCAAAACCAAGCTGCTGTAAGCACCAGTGCGACGGATCCGAATCCTGCCAATAACCAGAGTGCAGTGGTTTCAACAACAATCACCTGCGTTCAGTGTTCCGATGGAACGGATAATGATGGAGACGGAGCAACGGACTTCCCGAATGACTTCAGCTGTTCATCCTCGACGGATAACGATGAAACATTGCCCAGAGCGCAGTGTCAGGATTCCATTGATAATGACGGGGATGGACTAGTGGACTTCCCGCAAGATCCTGGATGTTCGAGTCGTCAGGACAATACGGAACTCAACGTGGTTCAATGTAATGACGGCATTGATAACGATGGAGATGGAGCCACAGATTTCCCGAACGATTTCAGTTGTTCATCCTCCACAGACAACGATGAGATGTTACCGCGCGCTGCATGTCAGGATTCCATTGATAATGACGGGGATGGCTTAGTGGATTTCCCGCAAGATCCTGGATGCACAAGCAGGCAGGACAATGATGAATTCAATCAGCCGAATGCCGATCTCTCGATGGTAAAGAGCGGCGTCAGTAGTATTCAACGTGGTTCGACTCTGCTCTACACGTTAACCACTACGAACTTCGGACCGGACACCGCGACCAATGTAACGATTGCTGATCCGATCCCTGTGGGACTGACTTTCAACGCGGGCGCAAGCGATGCATCCTGCACCCAGAACGGCAGCAACATCCTCTGCAACAATCTCACGCTGACCAGTGGCCAGAATGCTACGCGAACAATTGCATTCAACGTGCCTTCTACGTTCACGTGTAACGGAACGATTCAGAATCAGGCATCCGTTTCAACATCCGCAACGGATCCGAATCCAAGTAACAACCAGAGCACCGTTGTATCGACGACAGTAACTTGCCCAGTCGCGCAGTGCAGCGATGGAATCGATAATGATGGTGACGGAGCAACGGACTTCCCGAATGATTTCAGCTGTTCTTCACCTACGGACAATGATGAAACCCTTCCGAGAGCGGCATGTCAAGATTCCATTGATAATGACGGGGATGGCTTAGTGGATTTCCCCCAGGACCCCGGATGTTCGAGCCGGCAAGACAATAGTGAGCTCAATGTCGTTCAATGTAATGATGGCATCGATAACGATGGTGATGGAGCCACAGATTTCCCCAACGATTTCAGCTGTTCATCCTCCACAGACAATGACGAGACCCTTCCGAGAGCGACATGTCAGGATTCCATTGATAATGACGGAGACGGACTGGTGGATTTCCCACAAGATCCTGGATGTTCGAGTCGTCAGGACAATGATGAATTCAATACCGTTCAATGTAATGACGGAGTGGATAACGATGGAGATGGTGCGACGGATTTCCCGAACGATTTCAGTTGCAGTTCAGCTACGGACAACGATGAAACATTGCCAAGGGCTCAATGTCAGGATTCATTGGACAACGACGGAGACGGATTGGTGGATTTCCCACAAGATCCGGGCTGCACGAGTCGTCAGGATAATGACGAGTTCAACAGCATTCAGGCTGATCTCAGTATTACGAAGTCTGGACCGAGCTCTGTCGCTCGCGGTGCCAGTGTGAGTTACACCATTACGGCAACCAATGCCGGACCGAATACGGCAACGAACGTATCCATCGCCGATCCGATCCCTGCGGGGCTAACATTCAATAGCGTCGGAAGCACCAGCAGTTGTGTGCAAAACGGCAGCAACATTCTCTGTAATAACATCACGCTAACTGTTGGACAGAGCGTAACACGGACAATCACCTTCACGGTTCCTTCCACATTCACGTGTGGTGGAACAATCAGCAATCAGGCTTCAGTCTCGACCTCTGCCACAGACAGCAATCCGAGCAACAACCAAAGTACTGTGATTCAGACGACTGTAACATGCGTCCAATGTTCCGATGGAGCAGACAATGACGGTGACGGAGCGGTCGACTTCCCAGCGGACTTTAGTTGTTCCTCGAACACGGATAGCGATGAAACGCTCCCGAGAGCGCAGTGTCAGGATTCCATTGATAACGATGGAGATGGGCTCACCGACTTCCCGCAAGACCCGGGATGTCTGAGCAATCAGGACAACAATGAGTTCGCTGCTCCGAATGCCGATCTCTCGATTGTGAAGAGCGGCGTGAGCAGCATTCAGCGAGGTTCGACTCTGCTCTACACATTAACTACGACGAACTTTGGTCCCGACACCGCGGGCAATGTAACGATTGCTGATCCGATCCCTGCGGGATTGACGTTCAATGCAGGAAACAGCGACAGCGGTTGTGCGCAGAATGGCGGAAACGTCCTCTGTAACAACATCACGCTGACTTCCGGTCAGAGCGTGACCCGCACGATCGCATTCAACGTTCCTTCCACGTTCACCTGCAATGGAACAATCCAGAACCAAACTTCGGTCTCCACGAGTGCGACGGACAATAATCCGAGTAACAACCAGAGCGCGGTCGTGAGCACGACCGTAACATGCCCTCCTGCTCAATGTTCCGATGGCAGCGATAATGACGGTGACGGCGCGGTAGATTTCCCGAATGATTTCAGCTGCAGCTCCGCAACGGATAACGACGAAACGTTGCCGTTCGCTGCCTGTCAGGATTCCGTTGATAACGATGGAGATGGGCTTATAGACTTCCCACAAGATCCGGGGTGTGCGAGTCGTCAGGATAATAACGAATTCAATCAAGTACATTCTCCTGCCTGCTCCGACGGATTCGATAACGACGGCGACGGTTTCATCGACTTCCCGCAAGATCCCGGATGCAACTCGTCAACCGATACGACTGAAAATGACAGCTGCACGGGGACTCCCACCATTCAGTTGGGCTCCTCCTTCCCAGCAACGGCAACCGATGACAGCCAAACCGATGAGAATGGCAACAGTGTGACGCGACCATTTGGAGGAAGCTTCACCTGCCCCACTGGGCAAGTGGTCACAAGTATCGCCTATCTCGGTATTCAAGCAGGCAACGACAGTACGGATGGTATAACCATCGCCTGCAGCTCACTCAACAGCAATGGAACGCTCGGATCGCAAGGCGCATACTTGTCTAACAGTGATTTCAACAATAACCCTCGCTTCCCCGCCAACCTAGTTCAACCAACCTGTTCTACGGGCAATGCGGTGGTCAGTGTTTATTTCAATGACATTCTCGATGCAAGCCGCGCCGATGCGCTTGATGGAACAGGTATCGGCTGCAATCAGATTTCCTCTGCAGGAGTCGGCACGATAGAGTTAGATACGCGCACACCGAGTGATATTACGCATCACGGTACGCCACTCCAGAAGCACAGTTGTCCGAGCGGAACGGTCGCTGTTGGTGTTGTCTACGATTCGTTCGGTAACACGCTCCCCGCTGATCCCGATGCAATGGATTCCGTCGTGCGGCTCATCTGCGCTCCGTTGAATCTGACCTGCACAAACACACAATGCAGCGACAGTATCGACAATGACGGCGATGGCGCTGTGGATTTCCCCGCAGACTTCAGCTGCAGTTCGGCAACGGACAATGACGAAACGTTGCCCCGAGCGCAGTGCCAAGACTCTGTTGATAATGACGGGGACGGACTCATCGATTTCCCGCAAGATCCCGGATGTTCCAGCAACCAGGACAATAATGAGTTCAATCAGGTGCAAGCGGATCTCTCGGTCACCAAGAGCGGTCCAAGTTCCGTGCAACGTGGCAATACCGTGACCTACACGCTCGTTGCAACAAACGCGGGACCGAATACTGCGACCAATGTGACGATCGCCGATCCGATCCCCGCAGGTCTCACATTCAATGTGGGCTTAAGCGGTGGGTGCATCCAGAACGGTACGAATATCCTCTGCAACAACCTGACTCTGACTCCTGGTCAGAGCGTGACGCGGTCGATTGCCTTCAATGTGCCTTCGACATTCACTTGTAACGGAGTAATCCAGAACCAAGCTTCTGTCTCTACGAGCGCAACGGATAACAA
>MFXW01000061.1:0-4160 GCA_001787585.1 Candidatus Peribacteria bacterium RIFCSPHIGHO2_02_FULL_53_20 | reverse complement strand
CAGCTGCAGTTCCTCCACAGATAACGATGAGACTCTGCCAAGAGCTCAGTGTCAGGACAGTGTGGATAATGATGGAGATGGATTGATCGATTTCCCGCAAGACCCGGGCTGCAGTAGCAACCAGGACAATGATGAATTCAATAGTATCCAGGCCGATCTCTCACTCACGAAGACCGGACCGAGCACGGTAGCACGGGGCACAACCGTCAGCTACATCCTCACGGGCACGAATACCGGACCGCAAACCGCGACCAACGTCACGTTTGCCGATCCGATTCCTGCAGGCCTTACGTTCAATAGTGCTGCTAGCACCAGTGGCTGCGTCCAGAACGGCAGCAATGTCCTCTGTAACAACCTTACACTGACAAATGGTCAGAGTGTGACAGTGATGATTGCGTTCAATGTTCCCTCCACTATCGGGTGCGGCACGATTATCAATAACGGTGCAAGCATCTCCACGTCGACCACAGATCCGAATCCTGGCAACAACCAGAGCTCGGTAGTCTCGACAACCGTAACGTGCGTCCAGTGCTCTGATGGATTCGACAATGATAGTGACGGAGCGATCGACTTCCCCGCAGACTTCAGCTGCAGTTCCTCCACAGATAACGATGAGACTCTGCCAAGAGCTCAGTGTCAGGACAGTGTGGATAATGATGGAGATGGATTGATCGATTTCCCCCAGGATCCCGGATGTCTGAGCAACCAGGACAATGATGAGTTCAATCAGGTGCAAGCGGATCTCTCGGTCACCAAGAGCGGTCCAAGTTCGGTGGTACGCGGCAATACCGTGACCTACGCGCTGACCGCGACGAATGCCGGTCCGAATACTGCGACCAATGTAACGATCGCCGATCCGATCCCCGCAGGTCTCACATTCAATGCGGGCGGAAGCTCCGCAGGCTGTATCCAAAATGGTGGCAGTATCCTCTGCAACAACATCACGCTCAGCAACGGTCAGAGCGTGACGCGGTCAATTGCCTTCAATGTGCCTTCGACATTCACTTGTAGCGGAGTAATCCAGAACCAAGCTTCCGTCTCAACGAGCGCAACGGATCCGAATCCGAGCAATAACCAGAGTGCGGTAGTACAGACAACCGTAACATGCCCAACGCCTCAGTCTGATCTCAGCATGATAAAAACGGCAGACAGAAGCAGCCTCAAGCCGGGGGAAACCATCATCTACACACTCCTTGTCGCTGCAGCAGGTCCGGATGCGGCGCAGAACGTGACCATCAGCGATGCGCTTCCTGCCGGTGTGACATTTGCTGTCCAATTCCTGCAGACGGATGGATTTGCGTGTGTACGACAACCCAGTGACCCCAATCACTTGGTGTGTACGAAAGCGACGATGAATGCCAATACGGCTGCAGTCATCCGCATACAAGCAACAGTTCAGACAAGTGTGACGTGCTCGACGAGAGACCTACGCAATACCGTGTTTGTGAGCACTTCCGGAAGCAATGATGCCAATTCATCCAACAACTTCTCGGAAGTCACCAGCCAACTCACGTGTCCCACTGCTGATCTCATGATCGTGAAGAGTGGTGTTGCCTCGATTCAGCGCGGCTCGACTCTCCTCTACACATTGACTGCGACCAACCTTGGTCCGGATACGGCAACGAGTGTGACGATGGCGGATCCGATTCCTTCTGGTCTCACGTTCAATGCCAGCGCAAGCGATGCTTCCTGCATCCAAAACGGTATGAACATCCTCTGCAACAACCTGACGCTGACTCCTGGTCAGAGTGTGACGCGGTCGATTGCCTTCAATGTGCCTTCGACATTCACCTGTAACGGGGTGATCCAGAACCAGGCATCCGTGAGCATGAGTGCAACGGATCCGAATCCAAGTAACAACCAGAGCCAGTCGGTCTTCACCACTGTGACCTGCCCAGTGACCTCGACAGACCTCGGTCTCGCAATATCCGCGCCTTCCTCGGTCCAGCGCGGCGTGACACTCCCCTACACCATTACGGTGACGAACCTCGGGACAATTTCCGCAACGAACGTTCAGGTGATCGATCCTCCGGTGCCTGCTGGCAACACCAGCTTCAACGCGGGATTGAGCAGTGGCAGCTGCACGCAATCCGGAAGCCAGGTGGTCTGCAATGCTGGGACAATGAATCCGGGACAATCCGTACAATTTACGGTGACCTTTAACGTCCTCATGACGATGCCTTGCACCACGGCGACGCTCCAAAATACGGCAACAGTGACGAGCTCCACGACTGATACGAATGCAGGCAATAACTTTGCAACAGCTACGACGAACGTTGCGTGTCCTGTCGCAACATTCTCCATCAATAAGACTGACGGCAAAGCATCAACAGTACCCGGTGATACGCTGAACTACATCATCAGCGTGACGAATACTTCGGTCACGAACGCCGCGAACGTTACAGTAACGGATGCGTTACCGAACAATGTGTCATTCGTTTCAGCGCCAGATGGAACGCTCGCGGGCAACATCGTTACCTTCGTGATCCCGACGATCAATGCCGGACAGACGGTGACGAGAACGGTCACGGTCACGGTAAACGCAGGAACGGCAAATGGAACAATCCTGACAAATGCTGCAACACTCAACGGAGGTCTCACAACGCAGGACTCGACAACGGTATTCGTTGCAGTCAATAACGCGGACCTCAGCATCGTGAAGAGCGGCATAGGTTCCATCCAGCGCAGTTCGACGCTCCTCTACACGTTGACGGCAACCAATGCTGGACCGGATACCGCAACGAACGTAACCATCGCTGATCCAATTCCTGCGGGTCTCATATTCAATGCTGGTGCGAGCGATGTCTCCTGCATACAGAATGGCAACTCTGTCCTCTGCAACAACCTGACGTTGATCTCCGGTCAGAGTGTCTCGCGCATCATCGCCTTTAACGTTCCTTCCACATTCACGTGTAACAGCGTGATCCAGAACCAGGCTTCCGTTTCCACAAGTGCTACAGATCCGAACTCCGGAAACAATCAGAGCGCAGTGGTCTCGACGACCGTCACATGCCCTGTAGCTACTTTCAGCATTACGAAGAGTGATGCCAGGACGACAGCCGCGCCCGGCGACACGCTGACCTACACGATTACCGTGCAAAACACTTCTGCGGTGAATGCGAGTAACGTGACAGTGACCGATACACTCCCGAGCAATATCACCCACATCGCTTCTTCGGGCGGCACACTCTCAAGTAATGTCGTGACCTTCACGATTCCCACACTCAATGCTGGACAGACCGTTCAACGCACAGTCGTTGTAACGGTGAATGCCGGAACGGCAAACGGTACCGTGCTCACGAATATGGCGAACGTGGATGGAGCGCAAGCAATGGACACAACGACGGTCGCCGTTGCGGTGCAGCAGGCTGATCTCTCTATCACGAAAACCGGCGCAAGTTCCATTCAACGCGGATCCACGATCCTCTACACGCTCACAGCGCAGAATGCCGGACCGAATACCGCTACCAATGTAACGATTGCTGATCCCCTGCCCGCAGGAATCACCTTCAACGCTGCGCAGAGTTCCAGCAGCTGCATCCAGAATGGCAGCAATATCCTCTGCAACAACTTGACGCTGACTTCCGGTCAAAGCGCAACCGTGACGATCGCCTTCATGGTGTCGTCCACATTTACCTGCAATGGCATCATCCAGAACCAGGCGTCTGTCTCCACGAGTATTACGGATCCAAACTCCGCAAATAACCAGAGTCAGACGGTTTCTACGACGGTTACCTGCCCGGTCACCACCTTCACCATCAGCAAGACGGATAGTAAGACCACGGCGAATCCGGGAGAGACTCTGACCTATGTCATTTCCGTCACCAACACTTCGACGGTGAACGCGACCAATGTGAGCGTGACCGACACACTCCCGGGGAACGTGACGTTCCTCTCGGCCTCCGGCGGAGTGCTTGCCGGAAATGTGGTGACCTTCGTCATCCCGAGCATTGCCGCTGGTCAGACCATCACGAGGAATGTGGTGCTCGCGGTGAATGCAGGAGTGACCAATGGCACGGTGCTGACCAATACGGCAAATGTCGGATCGTTCCAGGCTCAAGACACCACAACGATCCAGACCACAGTGATTCCGACGTTCACGATCAGCAAGACGGATAACAAGACGACTGCTGCACCGAGTGAAACGCTGACCTATGCGA
>MFXW01000060.1 GCA_001787585.1 Candidatus Peribacteria bacterium RIFCSPHIGHO2_02_FULL_53_20 | reverse complement strand
TGCCGTGCAAAGCAGCGAGTATGTGCGGAGCAGCGATGCGGGGCGACTGAAATTTCGGGAGGAGTTCTTTTGCAGACTGCAGCACGAGCGTGGGATCCGTGTCCTTCAAGATTTGGGTGGCTTCTCGCATATCCGCTGCAGCAATGCCGAGCTCCGCAAGCACAAACGTGCCACGCGGTGAGCGAATAGCACCCTCCAGAAGATCTTCCGCTTTCACTGCAGTCGGATGGCGGATGAAACGCAGAAGATCGCTGCTGACATATTCCGCAATCTCGCCAGTCGCAATCGGCGCTTCGCGGAACAACACTTCCAGTACAAAACGATGGAATACGCCGAGGGTGAAGAGGTAGAGGAGGGATGCCTCTACAAACGCCAGCTCGTATTCCACTGCGAGAATACCAAGGACAAGTACGCCGAGGATGACGGAATGCAGGGCGAGGGCAATAGGTCCGAAGATCGCCCTGCGGACAGTCACCGCAATATCCGCTTTCGTGCCGGCGAGGGAAATGGTTGGAGGCATCAGGCGATGAGGGCAAAGAGAACGTGTGCAATGACGAAGAGCAGTACGAGAGGATACGCAATCCACAGCACCAGATACGCGATCGTAAAGACGAGCAACGCGACCTGCAGGACGATTGCAATGATGATCGCGCCGATGCGCATGACCGCTCCAACTCCGCGAGAAACGATTGCCATCGCGAGAACTTGCACGATCTGCGCGAGCATCGGACCATTGCCACGCTCGACGATATTCTTCCAGGGCTTGAAAAGTGTGCGGAGCAAAAACGGAATCGAGAGAATCGCATTGAAGGCTTTTGCGTACTGCAAAGCCCGGCGAAGAATCTGCAGAGGCTCCTGCAGATACCATCCGAGGAAGTCCCTGATGAGGGGGACAGAGACATCCGGTTGCAGGAGGGTCACTGTGCGCATAATCTCATGATTATAGCACAAAAACGGTGTTTTGAGGAGAGAGAGTAAACCGCTATTCTCGCTTCATGCCACTCATCGTTCTCGAAGGACCCGACGGCGCCGGCACCACCAAGCACTCCGCATTGCTCGCGGAAAGACTCCGCGCGCAAGGACGCGATGTCGTCTTAACGGCAGAACCGACCGATGGACCAATCGGAGAAAGTATCCGATCGATTTTAAAATCCACCGTAGGGGTGCCCATACCTTCACCGGCAGCCCTTCAGCTCCTCTTCTGCGCCGATCGTGCAGATCATGTGGCACGGGTGATTCAACCTGCGCTCACCGCCGGGAAAACCGTCATCACGGATCGTTACGTGCTTTCAACGATCGTGTACGGCGCGGCGCAAGGATTGGATCCGGAGTGGCTGCGGGCGATCAATTCGGCATTCCCGAAGCCGGATGTTACGTTCCTGCTACTTCCTCCATATGAGGTCTGCGCCGAGCGCGTCTCGAGGCGGGCAACCAAAGACCAGTTCGAAGTCGATGCGTTTCAGAGGAAGGTATATGCGGAGTATGAGCAAGCGCGTTCACCGGAAGTGATCGTCATAGATACGTCGGGAGGTGTGGAAGAGGTGGCAACACAAATAGAGACATTGGCAAAAAAATGCTAAGAATAATCACTAAGCAACATCACGAACACCGCTCTTTGCAGTTCTCGAGATGCTGATGATATCCGGATCGTCTCCCTGTGGGATTTCCAGCTTCCAATCCAATATCTCCTCAATATCACTCGGCATCAGCTGATATCTGCGCATCACCTGAAACCAAGCGGGAAGCTCTTCATCCGGAGGAGCACAATGAACGAGGATGGATTGTAGATCTGCAACTCCCTTAGACAAATTCATCCTTTCACCAAGCTTATTTTTAGCAAAATCAACACCCAAGCTTCCCACCATTCCTGTGCGGGAGGAATAACGTTCACCCAATTGGTCAGATTGATCAATGAGCGACTGCATGAATAGTTGAGGATTGCTCTGTGCACGAGAATTCCACTGCTCAGCCAATACTGCTGGTTCATCAGTACTTTGATCTGCCTGCACAAGTGAGGCAAGAGGAGCCTCAGGAAGCAGTGCATGTGTGGCAACATCATAGCCGACATGATCGGAATCTGGAGAGCGCACAAAGAAACCAATCCTCCGTGCTACTGCAAGGAACCTGCGAATCTGCAAATTTGATTCCTGCAGACAACGAATGTCGGCGCTGGACATCTCCTGTTCGAGTGTTGCCATGCGTACTGCTGAAGATAATGGGGATTCTCTCATGCTGCGCGTTGGGAAGGAGGAGGCTTTTGTGACGGGGGAGCAATGGGCGCTTCGCTTCCCGCACTTCTGTGTATTCTACCACAAAATTCTGCCCATTTCTGCGCGATTTCTTCTTTGGTTGCACCCTGCTGCTGCATTGTATCTACCTGTTCAAGTACACGTGTATATTCGATTTTGATCGGGGTATGCGTTCCGTTGGAACTTTCTACGACATAATTGCCTGGCAAGTCCCGAATGAGAGAACGAACAGCATCTTCCGTGCGAGAAACATACGTTTCGATATCTGTAATGACCTCCTGCTTTTTCCGATCAGCGGTCGGAAGTGTTAGCGACTTGTCCTTCAAAAGCTTGTCGAGATTCTGCTTCGCGTAATCCCGGATCGCATTGATCCGAATATTTTTTTCGACGACATTGGCGACCTCTGCATACTGCTCATTTTGGCCTGCAGTAAATTCCATGACGAGACCTCCTTTGGTCGTCAATATGAGCGTAGGAGTGGCTTGCAGATAGGCACGTGCTTCTTTCCCCTCTATTGAGTTTTCTGGCTTTGTACTATTGCGTACGACATTCACATATTCCTTAAGTTTTTCAGTATCTGTTTTCTCCAATGCACCAGAATCATCCGCTTTCTTAAGCTCTTTAGGATCTGGCTTCTTCAATCCACCAAAATCATCCGCTGCTTTGATCAGAGCACTAGCCCCCTTTTCTTTTGCATAATCGGAACCAGAAATATTTTCTATCAGAGCCTGTCCACGCGGATCTACCGTGTAGCAAACATGAATTTGCCCATTCTCGAGCCGCAAAGTAGAAGACACACTCGCCCCAAGCATTCCGAAATTGGTATTGATCGCAAAATCCTTTCCACTTTCTTCGATTTGCATCGTGCTCTCCAGTGATCGCACATACGCATCAGCCTCGCTCTTCTCGATGAGTCCATCAGCTCCCATCTGTGTGATGCGCTTCTGAAGCTCGAGACGAATACCCGTAGCTTCTTTCGTCAATGCATCGATATCGGCAGCCGGTTTGCCTTCAGCCTTCATCGCTTTCTTTCTCGAGTGAATTTCACCGATGCGACCCATCATCGCCATCACTTCGGGGTTATCCCGAAACAGCGGCGACGCCTTCAGGTTATTCACGGTTGCAAGACAATCGACCAGAGCAACAGCAGCTGCGACACGCTGCGCTGGATCCGCATTGAGGTTTGTCAATAACGACAATTTTGAGACAATGTTGCCGCCATCATTCTGGTACTGTCCGCTTCCCAGAGGATCAGAATGATCGAGAATGGCATTGCGAATGGTCGTGTAACCGTCGCGGCCAAAGATCGCTTCATACTCTGCTCTATTGGATTCAACAACGAGCGTACTTTCCAATGGATGATCGTTGGATGACTTGAAGACCCCTTGAGCTTCGGTCTGTTCTGCAAGCGTACGTTTGCCATAGCCGACGTCATGATCGAAGGTCGCCTGCATAGTAAGGACGCGTTGCGCAGGAGTGAATCCCAGTTGGTCATAGAGGCTCTGGAGCATCGTGGCATTGCCACGGAGCACATGCAGCACCCCATGGCTAGAGCCCACAAGCGTCTGGTGATCCGCAATCTGCTGGTGTGCGAGGCTCACGGCATTGTCCGTGACGATTTTCATCAGTCGATCCGGAGATGCAGGGAATTTTGCCGCGCGGAATTCCTGAAGATACCGTGCAGAAAACTCGAGAATCTTCCACCGATCTGCATCCGTCAGAGACCTTGGTCCCGCCTTCGATTCAATCGCTGCAAGCAAGCGTGTAGTTTCTGCAAGCACTGCTCTATCCAGAGGATTCTGTACCGTGTTCAGTACCGATTCCGCTTCTGCAGTGGAAAAATTCTTCGAAGATCCTTCTTCAGCGAAATTTGTGACTTTTCCTATAACACCTTCCAGGCGTTTACTCGCCGAAGGATTCTCCGCCAGAGAAACCGGTTCGCCATTCGGTGCTTTTGCCTCCAGAGGCGGTCGACCGGCGATCTCCCTACGGCTTGCATCCTTGTGTAACATCGTTCCTTCGGTACTGGTCAGCCAGCGATAGTATTCTTGCTCATTGGTATTCTCCACACCGGTCTTCTCAGCGTGCTTAAGCCAATCGGGATTTTGGCGCATCGCGGCCTGATGCAATCTCTCGGCAATCGCAAGTTTGCCCTCCATATCGATCCCCGGAACAAGTTTTTGGAGCTCGCGGATAGCAAAATTGTTATCGAAATAATCCGTTTTGTTTCCGCCGATTTTTCCCTGATCAATTCTTCCGATAATCGCTCCAAATTCCTTAGCATTATTTCGTACTTCGGTTTCCACAAAAGCCTCTACGGATGCATAGGGTACCTTTCCTTTTTCAACGAGTTTTTCATTTACTCCACTCATGAGTTTTTCCGCTGCACCTCTGCCTCCGACGAAGGCAATGCACTCCTCGAGTGATACCTCACCGGAAGCGATACGCTTTGCCACTTCGATACGATTCTGAATGAATGCATCGGCAGCTTTCTGTGCGGCTTCGGGGCTCCCATTCTGCGCATTGCGCGCAGCGATGATGTTACCGTTGTCGGGTGCGATCTGGAGCGAAACATCGGGAGCGTTGGTTTTTGCCAAATCAACCGTTGGTGCATCGATGTTTTCCTCGGTCGATACAGCAGCACCCGATTTGGAAATTGACCTCTCCGGTTCAAAAATAAGCGTGTGTCCATCGAAAGTCTTGATATCGAAGACACCTGCCTTGATCGAAACAACCGTGTGCCCCTGCCCCTCTGCCCATGCACGAACGCTGTCCACAGTCATGTCCGATCCGTAGGAAAGCCTTTGACCCTTAAGGGGTTTAAATCCTTTCGTTGCAGCGACAACGAACGTTGCCATCGCTCCTAGTCGCGTATCGATGCGATTCAATAATTGCGCTACTCCTCCTTCCTTGGCCTCATCCGCCAATTCATCAAGAATTTCCGCCAAAGATTTCTTGGCAAAATCTCGCACGGTCGGTGATGCAGCAACTTCATTGGTCAGCCCGGACAAATATTTCATGATGGAGTTACAGATCGTGCTGTGCTTTGAAAGCGCATGAATCATTTTGGAATTTTGTGCAAGCTTGCTGAGCTGTTTTCCTGCAACGCCTCCCACTCCCATGGCAGCAGCCGTCGTTAAAAAACTGATGATGAATTCCTGCGCGTACGGAGATGCGACGTCCTTCAAGAAATCCATCTCGATAAATTTCCCTGTCTGATCATCGAAGATTTTTTGACCTCGTGCGTAATTCATCACTCTGGACCCGTCGGTGTACCGGTATTGCCCGGACTGGACACCACCCCCTTCCCGATTGTGGTACTGATAGAGCAACTCTCTGGTGCCCTGTTCACCAATCATTCCCGCAAGTCCTCCCACTGCGGAGGAAGCCAGGATTCCGGGTACCGTAAGAAGAAAAGCGCCTCCGGTAAATACCGTGAGAACGCCAATGGCGATGACAGCCGCAATGATCGCTCCGAGCATGATCAAGCCCTCTTTGCTCATCCACGATTCCCAAGTGCTCGCACGTAGCTCCATCGCCGTTTGTAATCCATTCAGCAACCGATTGTCACTGAGAACAGTGATGTAACTGTCGAGCGCATCGATGCGGTCCCTGATCTCCCGCTCCACTCCCTCCCCCACATACTTGCCGAGCTTGATGCTCTTCAGTTCCTCCTGAAGCATCGCCTTGGACTCCGTTACCTTCTTCATAGTCGAGCCATCCTCCATGGTCTGGAGCATCGGCCGGGCATAATTTCTCAGTTGATCGATAAACTCATTGCCAGGATTGGCCTCACTGTTCATGGCTGTCTGCAGCATCGTCTGCATGCTCTGCATGTTTTCCTGCATCACCCCCGCGCGTTGCGTGACATCGCGAATCGTCGGATGGGAGTCGATGGACTGCAGAACATCGCCGCCTTTCTCAATGCTTTCCTTCTGGAGACGTTCTGCATCCAGAGAAGACTCCATGCGATGATCAGCATCATACATACGCAACATTCCGTCGTCGTCTTTTTCCGCGATCTGAATCTGCGAAGAATCGAGAGTCGTAAAACTTCCCATAGTAATCGGTGAGGCGATGTCCGTTGTCTTGAGCTCGGAACGCAGTACTATTCTCTTGCGAGAATCTTTTCCCATCTGATCAGCCAAAAGCTGTTGCATTTTTGGCGATAGGTAGAGCGTGCGTTGATCCACGTGGGATATGCCCACGGTCGTAGGCTGCAGCTCCGTGGGACTTTCTACCAGTGTTCCATTCTGCAATCGGACAATGCCCTGCGCGTCGCGTAAGGCAAGTGCTTGCTCCTTTCTCGGTGAGCCCGGCCGTTGCAATTCGATAATGATCAACTCCCCCCCGCCAATAAGCTTTCCCGTTCTGGAGAGAACACTTGCCTCTCTTTCGGGATTGGCAAGGAATCCCTCAAGCGACCGCTGTTGCCTAGAAAAAGATGGCTTAAGTAGACCGTAATCCGATCCAATTCCGGATGATTTTGTGAATGTGGCGTCTTTCTTCTCCTGCTGCGAAACATTGGTCAACTGGAGGACATCTGTCCTGCCGAGCGTGTCAAACTCAGGATGCGCATCAGAGAATTGATTGAAGTCCCGCACGGACGTTCGCATTGCCTCTGTATTCCTGCCTCTGAAAAGTTCCTGTTGACTGGGGCGGAGCCAAGCAATCTGCTTAGAATCCAATGGAACGTCAATACCGGATTCCAATTTTTGAAGGAAGAGTAATTGGGATTCCTCTTCTGCTCTGCCCTGCTGATGTGCAACCGCCGTATCGAGCGTACGCAGAGCCACATCACTCACACGCACTTCCGCATTGAGCATATCGATCTCCTGCTTCAGTGTCTGAACCTGGCTGCCCAAATCTTGCACGGATCGCACAATGCGAGCTTGCACTTCCGGGTATCCGTTCGTGTTTTGGACCCACGCAACGATGTCTGCGATCGTTCCGCTTGCAACGTCTTCTTTGGTAATCCCACACAAACGAACAATCTGCTTGCGCGTGCGTTCATTTAGATCCTCCATGTTTTTCATGAGTGCAGCAACCTGATCGATGCTTCGCTCTCGTCCCTCTGCAATGGCACGATCGACTGTTGCAGAATTTTCCTTGAGCAGAACACCGAGAGGTGACTGCTCGAATGTCCCATTGGCAAGCTGCCCAGCGATTTGCGTACGTTGCACATGAGCGTCGGTGCCAAAATATTTCTTGCGAAGTGCGACAGGCAATGCGTCATACAGAGAAACAACTGCGGAAAGCTGGCGAATGCCGTCTTCTCCGTAGTGCGATACCGCCTGTTTGGCTTTTGCCTGCACCTCTCCCTTGTTTCCGGGAACACCCCATTCCGTAAATATCTGACCTATCGATTGAGATTGATTCTGCGGACTCTCCAGGCTCGGTAGGTGATCCGATGAAATGTCATACTGCATCTTGAGTGCGTCTAATGCTGCAAGGTATTCGTCGACATTCACGTTCAGCATGGCAACCACTTCGGATGCTTTGCTCTCTGCCTGGGGATCTTTGAGAGTGCGAATAGATGTATCGAGTACGCGGACGAGATCCCACTCAATGCTGATCACCGCAGCCTCCCACTCCCGCCACTTCTCCGTCCGAAGCTCCTTCTGGGTTCGAATCTTCTCAAATGAGCGGCGGATCGCGCCCTGTGCGGCATTCACCTTTTCGATGTATGTCTGCTTCAGCGCATCGCGTTGTTCCTGAGAAAGATTCGCCAAATCAGTTTTTCCATCGGCTTTTCCATCAAGCGAATTGATCTCCGTCTGCTGCTCCTGAATGCGACGTTCATTGGATGGCCGATCAGGGGAAACGGATGGACTCATAGCTGCGGATCGTCGAAAAAGTGCTCAAGCTTTTCGGTATCGCCTGCGCATTCCATCTGCTCATCCGTCTTGCGCGTCACTTTTCCGGCATGTGCCAAGAATTGGTCAAACGCATGGAGTACTGCCTGATTGCCACTGTCTACGGCACTTTCAATTACCGTTCCCGCGACTGCGGCAATGGAATCCTGCTCAAGGGAAAGTAGATTTTCCAAGTCAGCACACTGCTGCACATTGAGTGTCGGAAGCCTCGCAACCAGCTTCTCCTTGCGATCCTGAGAAAGAAGCACGGAGGCTTCGATCATCCGCCGGATATTCTCAATGTCTGTTTGTGGCATAAATCCATTCATTATACACTATTTGAGCCTTTTCCTGAAGGCTTCATGTCCCCCACCCTCCTCCTCTCCGGCCGAGAAGCATCCGACAAAATTCTTGTTGATCTGAAGCCAAAAATTGCCAAGCTTGATCCGAAGCTTGTTGTCGTCCAAGTCGGCAATGACCCCGGAAGTTCCAGCTACATCAAGCAGAAGATCAAAAGCTGCACCGAAGTCGGCATGCGTAGCGAGCACTGCCATCTGCCTTCTACCATCTCCCTTGCCGATCTTCTTTCCAAGGTCGGCGAGCTCAATGCCGATCCAGATATCACGGGCTTCATCGTCCAGCTTCCTCTTCCCGAGCATCTGCAATCCCACGTTCCGGAAATCATCCGCGCGATCGATCCCAAAAAAGATGTCGACGGTTTCGGCGCCTATAACCTTGGCAAAGTGTTTCTCAGTAAGGAATTCGAGCATCTCCCTCCGGCGACTCCCGCGGGAATCATCATGCTTCTCGAGCATTACAAGATTTCCGTCGCGGGAAAGCATGCCGTGATCGTCGGGAGAAGCAACATCGTCGGAAAGCCACTTGCAGTAATGCTCCTCAACCGTGATGCGACCGTGACCGTGTGCCACAGCAAGACGAAGAACATTGCAGGTTGCACATTGCAGGGAGACATCCTCGTAGCTGCTCTTGGCAAACCGAAGTTCATCACGAAAGACATGGTAAAGCCCGGAGCTGTGGTCATCGATGTAGGAATGAGTCGCATTGATGGAAAGCTGATAGGCGATGTCGACTTCGAAACGGTGCAAGAAATCGCTTCTGCAATCACCCCCGTCCCCGGCGGCGTCGGCCCCATGACCGTTGCTTCATTGATCAAAAATTGTGTTCATGCTAAAGAGCGACAGAATCGATAGAGAACGATCTGATACTCTTTGTAAAGATGATCGTCCTAGAACAGGTTATGCAGCACTTCCAAACGTTTCTGCACGATCTATCATGCCCTGAAGACGCTGATCACTTCCTTTATCAATCGGTTTTCCTGCATTCCTGGTTTTTTCGACAATATCTTGAACCTGCTCATGCACCTGAGCTGGTGTCGGTGCATTGAGAACGGTAACCATACAATCATCATTCATGCCAAGGTCAGATGTAGTCTTGTACAATCTCGAGTTCAAGATGAGATGGGGTCGCTTGCCATTGGTCCACTCTTCCAACGTGCAAACTGGAAAGAGCACATCATCACTCACTTTTGCATACACCTGTGCACCGGGAAGTTCCTTCGTCAAAAGACAGAAGGAGTTCGACGGCACTTCATGCCATGAAATTTTCCTGTGCTCTCGGTCGAGAGGGTTTTTATCGGGACCATACACCGGAAGACCTGCAGCCGCTCGCCTCGTTTTATCGAGAGTTTCCGCTTGAAGCAAACGCACCGCCCACTCAGGAATTCCTGGCCCACTCTCCCGCATCCTATTCCCCTTCCGTTCCCTTCTCTGGTGCTTCTCCACAACCGCTACTTCAGGCAGCTCCGCCTGGGTAACAATGGCATTTGGAGGAAGCTGATCGATGATCTGTCCGACAGCTCCTGCTTTTCCTCCGACTCTCACATTTCCATCTGCAAGCATAGTGAACCACTGATTCCTACCCGCGATCTGAAATCGAGTATCCAGAGGAAGATCACATGGACACACTGGAAGATCATTTGTACTTTCAGGTTGTGCACTGGAGCTGGACATGTGAAGAGAGGTAAGTGTTAATAACATTATATACTAATTTTATATTATTGGCAAATACAGGTTTATTCGAAGGTATCTTAAGAAAAGTGATCGCGATTGCACGATAGTGAGACTTCTGTAGACTTCCTTCATGGGAGATCACATCACATCTCTTTCGGCACTGCGCATCCGATTCCGCAGGGTCTCGTTGAGCGTCTCCCAATCTCCCCATTCCCCACTCCCGACTCCCTAACATGTGTGGCATTATCGCCGCCTCCGGCTTCAGAGACGTCATCCAGGATCTGTATGATGGTCTCATCGTCCTCCAGCATAGAGGGCAGGATGCTGCAGGAATTGTGACCTACAATGACCAATTCCACCTGAAGAAAAGCAACGGCATGGTGCGCGACGTCTTTCACAGCAGATCCCTGGCACGCCTGAAGGGACCGATGGGCATCGGGCATGTGCGCTACCCGACAGCCGGATGCAGCAGTGAATTCGAAGCACAGCCATTTTTCATCTCGACGCCATTTGGCATCGCACTCGCCCATAACGGCAACCTCACCAATACCATGGATCTGCGGCGAAGACTGATGGAGAAGGAATACCACCATCTCAATACCAATTCCGACTCCGAAGTGCTTCTCAACGTTTTTGCCGTTGCCCTCCGGCACCAGCATCCGCGGAAACTTACACCCGAGCACGTCTTCGGCGCAGTAAAAACGCTCATGGGCAAATGCAAAGGCGCGTATTCCGCAGTCGCGCTCATCGGCGGTCAGGGAATTCTGGGATTTCGAGACCCGCACGGCATCCGCCCGCTGCAGCTCGGGAAGCGCCGCTACGGAATGAAAGAGGAGTACATGATCACTTCGGAAAACACCGTCTTCCATGCTCTCGACTACGAGTTCGTCCGGGATATTCTCCCCGGGGAAGCGGTCTTCATTGATCGCAAAAACCGGTTGCATTCACGGCAGGTGGTGAAAGGTCAGCTCAATCCCTGCATGTTCGAGTGGGTCTACCTCGCGGCGCCGGATTCCACGATCGACGGCGTGAACGTCTACAAGGCTCGTATACGCATGGGCGAAGCTCTGGCAAAACAGATCCGGAAGGCAGGGATCCACATTGATTCCGTGATTCCCATTCCCGATACCGGCAGGTCTGCTGCCACAGGACTTGCAGACAAAATCAAAGTGCGTTACCGCGAAGGGTTTGTGAAAAACCGCTACATCGGGCGGACATTCATCATGCCGGGGCAATCCCTGCGCAAACGATCGCTCAAATTCAAGCTGCATCCGATCGAACTGGAGTTTCGCAATCAGAACGTCCTGCTTGTGGATGATTCGATCGTGCGAGGAAATACCAGCAAGAAGATCGTCGAGATCGCCCGCGAAGCCGGAGCGAAGAAAGTATACTTCGCTTCCGCCTCCCCACCGATCATTGGACCGGACCCCTACGGCATCGACCTGCCGAGCACGAATGAATTGATTGCGGCGAATATGTCGATTGAACAGATACGCAAGTACATAGGAGCGGACGGGCTCTTCTATAACACCATCGAGGATATCCGAGCCGCAGTGCAGTACGGCAACCGCAACATCAAAAAATTCTCAGAAGGATGCTTCACCGGAAAATATCCGACACCCGAGGTGAATGCAAAGCTCTTAAAGGCACTGGGACAGGGGCGTAATGAAACGCGCGAGGCATTCGATACCGAGCAGGCGGAGGACAATGGCGGCGACCAAAAGATGATGGCATTGGTGTAGAGATGTGCCGTTGGCACATCTCCCTAAAAGACACATGCATACCGTTTGGTTTGATATCCCATGCATCCGTAGAGACGCAACGCTGTTGCGTCTCCACCAGAGAATTGAGACGCAACAGCGTTGCGTCTCTACCGCAAGCGAATGGCAAGGATTTGCGAATGAAAAAACCGAAGGACACCTGTTACAATATCGTCATGAAGGTTCTCCTCGTCTCTTCTTCCGCACGCGGGCACGCAATCGCCGAAACACTTTGCCGCAGTCGCCATAAGCCACAATTGATTGCGCTCAGTCCGAATAAGAATCCCGGTTTGATCGCTCTCGCCCATCGGCATGAAGCAATGGATATCATGAACTTCAATGCAGTAATCAATATCGCCAAAGAGGAACGACCGCAATTTGCGGTGATTGGACCCGATGATCCGATTGCCGGAGGTCTCGCAGATCTTCTCGAGGCGGAGGGAATTCCGTGTATCGCACCCAGAAAATCCCTCGCGCGTATCGAGAGTTCCAAAGCATTCGCACGGGAGTTGATGCAGAAATATAGCATCGATGCGTATCCAAAATTTATGGCTTTCAACAGGGCTGATGCTCAATTGATGAACATATTTATTGATCAAGAGTGCAAAGGCGAATTTGTTGTAAAATATGACGCGCTCAAAGGGGGGAAAGGCGTGAAACTCAGCGGTGAGCATCTGCACTCTATAGAAGAAGGAATCCACTATGCAGAAGAATGCATTGCGGAATGCGGACGGGTCGTGATCGAAGAAAAGTTGATCGGTGTGGAGTTCAGTCTGATGAGCTTCGTGTCCGGAACACAAGTTGCGGATATGCCTGCCGTTCAAGATCACAAGCGCGCGTATGAAGGAGACACAGGACCGAACACCGGTGGGATGGGGACGTACTCCTGTCCTGATCACTCGTTACCGTTTTTGGATGCGTCTGATCTCGATGCTGCGAAACAGATTAACCGGCAAATTTCAGCCGCACTCCTGCAGGAGTGCGGCTATCCCTATCGGGGAATTCTCTACGGAGGATTCATCGCTGTAAAAAACGGCGTGCGTGTGATTGAATACAACGCTCGGTTCGGAGATCCAGAAGCACTGAATGTCCTGCCGATTCTGGAATCCGATTTCGTTGATCTCTGTCTAGCGATGATCGAAGGGAAGCTCGATCCTGCACTTGCACAGTTTCAATCCAAGGCAACTGTGTGCAAATACATCACACCGAAAAGCTATCCCGTAGACAAAACGGAGCGCGGAGAAACCGTTGAGTTTCCGAAGGAACACGGAATATATTATGGAGATGTTACGAGCAATGCCGATGGAAAAATTGTATTGGGTGGCTCAAGGAGTGCCGGCATTGTAGGAATTGCTTCAACCCTTGTAGAAGCGGAAAAGACTGCACAAAAAATTTGTTCCGAAGTAAAAGGTCCTGTGCGCTTCCGTTCAGATATTGGCACCGGTACTCTTGTGAAACAACGAATCGAATTCATGAAAAATCTCCGTTCCAAATCTGTATGAAAAAAATTGATCTCACTACCCTCCTCATCCCCATCGTCTACTTTATCGCGGGAGCAAGCAGCCTCGCAGGCGTGGCAACAACCTTTTTTTACAAAGACGAATTGGAATTGACTCTGGAGCAACTCGGAATCCTCAGTTCCGTTGCGATCATTCCATGGAGCATCAAGCCAGTGTACGGAATTTTTTCTGATCGCGTACCGCTTCGAGGACTTCGTAGAAAGCCGTATTTGATCCTCAGCGGCTTTCTCGGAAGTCTTGGATATCTCTCGCTTGCGACATGGGTGGAAGGATTTTGGGGCGTACTCGTTGCCGAATTAATCTCCGCGCTTGGGTTTGCTCTCGCTGATGTGATCGTCGACGGGGTCGTTGCGGAACGCAGCAAGACACATGCGGCTGCCGGAAAGCTCCAGAGCATCTGCAGAGCAGCAATCATGACAGGCGCACTTATTGTCGCCTATTCCTCGGGAGTGCTGACAGAAAGCATAGGGGCGCGTCGCGTATTTCTTCTGACAGCAACACTGCCTCTCTGTACATCCTTGATTGCAATCTTCCTCAAAGAATTACCTGTAGGAATCACAGCTTGGAATTGGAAACAAACATGGTCGAATTTCAAAAGAGCCCTTACACCAGCCATTCTCTGGTCGGCACTCTTCCTCTTCATTTGGCGAAGCACCCCCACAAGCGGCGGCGCGTTTTCGTATTATCTGATCGATGAACTGCATTTCGATCCGGAATTCTTCGGGCGCCTCGCCGTTATCAGCCGTTTCATGGGCATCGCCGGCGTACTGATCTTCCGGAAGTGGCTCATCGCGATCCCCCTGAAAAGACTGCTCTTCACCATTGTCATTGCAAGTATTGTTTTGAGCCTCCCCACTCTCGGTCTCGTCTACGGCTGGTACAACATCCTCGGTGTAAGCCCGAAATTGTTCGCGATGGCGGATACATTGATCACCGCTCCTCTGAGTGAAATCGGTTTCCTGCCGCTTCTTGTTCTTGTCGCTCGCATATGTCCGAAGGGAATCGAGGCGACGGTCTTTGCGGTACTTGCAAGCATCATGAATATCGGGCTTGCGATCAGCGATATGGGTGGAGCCGCACTCGTGCATCTCTTCGATGTACATCAAGCGACAGAAACACTCGCAGCGAATTATACGAATCTGGATAAAGTTCTCTGGATCGCTATTTTGAGCAGCGTGCTGCCGCTCCCTCTGTTGCCCTTCCTCCCGGATACACGGGCAGAGGAGGAAAAAAGAGAACAGGGAATCCCTTCGGGAATTGAGGCCGGAATCACCGGATCAACAATTGCATAAGATTGTTGATATTTAATTAATTAATTGTATAATTATACTTAGCCTGAGCCCGTCGCGGTTGAATCAAAATACGCTGCGTCCCTCAGGCTAGGACGCTGCTCTTTCAGAAAAGGAGCTACCATGCTCTCGACAAATGTTGTTGCATTTACGCTGATATGCATTGTTCTGATGAGTGCTGCATTCCTCTCCGGAAGAGACCCAAGAGAAAAGCAGAAAAATGTTGCAATCGCACTCATTGTCGAACTGCTGATGTTCCTGGTCATCTTCACGAACATCACCGATCGCATCGGGTGGCTCATCACATTTTGATGAGAAGCGTCATCGAAGACCCGGCATCCATAGTGATGCCGGGCAAATTTTTTTATGATAGAATGCAACAATCAAACACTACATCTATCCACGTATTATTTCCCCTGCATCCTCTCCGCTCTTTCCGCTTCATGTAGGGCTGAAACGATATTGCCCATATCCCCTTCCATCACCGCAGGAATATTGCTGAAGTTCTGATTGATCCTATGATCCGTGATGCGATCTTGCGGAAAATTATACGTGCGGATTTTTTCACTGCGGTCTCCCGAACCGATCTGCGTGCTGCGCATATCCGTGCGTTCTTTGGCTTTGCGTTCCTGTTCTGCTGCATACAAACGGCTACGCAGCATCGCCATTGCATTCTGACGGTTCTGGAGCTGCGAGCGCTCGGTCTGACACGCGACGACAACTCCTGAAGGAAGGTGCGTGATGCGGATCGCCGATTCGACCTTGTTCACGTTCTGACCGCCTGCACCGCCGCTCCGGAACGTATCGACTTTGAGATCCTCCGGACGGATGACGATATCCACTTCCTCCACTTCGGGAAGAATAGCGACGGTGCATGTGGATGTGTGGACGCGACCCTTCGCTTCTGTCTCGGGAATACGCTGCACGCGGTGCACGCCCGATTCGTACTTGAGTTCTCCGTACACGCCGTCGCCTTCGATCCTGGCAGTTGCCTGTTTGATGCCGCCGGCATCGCCGTGGGAAAGATCGAGCAATTCCGGCTTCCAGTGCTTCACTTCGGCGTAGCGGAGATACATCTTCAAAAGTTCTGCGGCAAAGAGTGCTGCTTCCTCGCCGCCAGCGCCAGCGCGCACTTCCATGATGACCGAACGATCATCATCCGGATCCTTGGGGAGCATCTTCTCTGAAATCTCCTCTTCGATCTTCGGCAGTTTCAAGTGTGCTTCCTCGGCTTCGGCAATAGCAATCTCTCTGAGTTCATCGTCACCGGCGAAACTCTCCGCTGAAGCGATCGCACGCAGGCAGGCGTCTCGATCATCGGCAAGTTTCATGATCGGCGCAAGCTCCTTGCGGCGCCTGCTCAGAGTTTTTACTTTCTGTAAGTCGCCGAATACGGAAGGATCCTCGAGAGACCTATTCACTGCGGCAAATTCTTTGCGGAGGGAGGAGATGCGGTCGTCCATGGCATCATCATAGCGTTAATCGGTTCCTTCGTGAGTAGTGAGCTCGTGAGATAGTCATCTTCTCACGAACTCACGATCTCACGATCTCGCCACATTTACGGCACATTCATCTCCCCCGTATCAAACTCGTAACAGTGCTCCCCCGCCGGATGGTTCCAGAACGGCGCGTACTGCTCTTGATCATCAAAATGGAAGGTCGAGCACACGGAGAAGTGCGTGCGGTCATCGATGCGATATTCGTACGGAATTCCTTCGGGATCTGTCGTTGGCACGCGCTGGCTGACGGTTTCTGATGCAATTGCTTCGAGGCTTTCCGGCAATGGCTGAAGCGAGGACAATGGAGATGGCATCGGCTTCGACCAGCGGTCATTGCCATAGACGATACTGAGCGTGGCATCTGCGATCACACGGATTTCTGCAAGGCGCTGTGCATCGATTTTCCGGTCGCGTTCCGTACCTGGAGATCCCGCCATGAAGAGGCCGTACACAATGGTCAGCGCAACAACCGCAATGGAACCGAAGGCATAGTTCCGATGAAGACTGCCATGCTCAGAAACCGGCTTGCGGAGTGCATAGAAGTAATAGGTAAAGACGCCTCCTGCAACGAGGAACACTACGACCACTTTTAGCAAGAAACGCACGGTAATGTCTCCACTGAGAAGCGAGAACACCAGCGTGATGAGATCTCCCATGAGCACCGAAGCGGCAACAAACAGCGTAAGATACGTGAGCCACCGTCGCACGCCGCTGCTCTGCTTCTCGCTGTGCGATCGCATTTCCTTCACAAGAAGACGTGTCATCCAGAGGAAAATCGGGAAGGCGACGATGAGCGCTGCGAGCGGCCAGCGGATGCTGTCGCGGAAGCTCTCATCCGTTGCATAGCGTTCGAGAGCTGCATCCGGAAACCAGCGGTTGATATAGGCAAACGCGAGCAAGATAAAACTAACGACGGACGTGTAGAGTCCTGCAAACGCGAGGAGATGGAAAAATGCATCACGCGCGCCCCCGGCATCCGGAGGAGTCGGCACAGCCACATCGAGCCCTTCAGCACCGATGGCCATCGCAACGTCGTGCTCTTTCCATCCCGCGGACAGCAGCAGCATGCGGATCGTCTGATGATCCATGCCTTTGCTGCGGGCATGAGCGATGAAGGATTCTAAAGAGGACTGGGGGGTGGTTGTGGGCATATACGTGAGTATAGAGAATATCGAAAGTAATGGAAGGCTTGATAGTACTACCGTTTCAGAAGACGAACATTTAGCATGCCTCTGTCATGAAAATCCTCGTTGCCCTCTCTGGCGGTATTGATTCCTCCGTCGTCGCGCACCTTCTCAAAGCTGCGGGTCACGAACTGGTGGGCGTGCGCTTCCTATTATGGACAGATCCTCTCGCTCCCGCACTCGCGGAGATTCTCCCGAGCAAGTGCTGCACCGCACAGAATGCGGCGCGCGCCGGGAAAGTCGCAAAAGACCTCGGGATCCCCTACCACATTGTCGACTTGAGCGATGAATTCAAACGCACGGTTGTCGATCCGTATCTCGAAAGCCACCGCAATGGGCTGACACCGAATCCCTGCATCGGCTGTAACAAGAACATCAAATTCGGAAGATTGATGGAGCTGATGAAGGAATTTGGGTGCGAGAAGATGGCGACGGGGCATTATGCGCGAATTGCAACAGAGGACGCAGCCTCCGTAGCGGAGAGTCGCGACTCTCCGCTACGGAGGCGCTTGCTTCTTGAAGCCATCGACAAATCCAAAGACCAAAGCTACTACCTCTACGGTCTCTCTCAAGAACAGCTCTCCCGCTGTCTCTTCCCACTCGGCGGCATGTGCAAAGCGGACGTGTATACACTCGCCGCGCAATTCGGTGTGCCCTTCGAGGATGATACCTACCGGGAAAGTCAGGATCTCTGTTTCTTTCCGGAAAAAACGCCTGAGGAATTTCTGCGCCGCCATTTGCGCGATGCCATTGAGCCCGGTCCCATTATCCGTCGCGATGGCATTGTCGTTGGGAAGCATGAAGGACTGCCCCTCTACACCATCGGCCAGCGCCGTGGTCTCAAGATCGGCGGACTCAAAATTCCTCTGGAGGTTGTCGCAAAAGATGCCGGAACGAATGCACTGATCGTCGCCGAACAAGGTAATGAAAATATTCGCGAAATCAGCATCCAGGATATCGCCTGGGTATCGTGGAAACCTGAAGAGAATGTACCGACGCCGTTTGAGTACCGCAGCCGATCCCTTTCCCCTCGAAAAAGAGGAACACTGATATTTACGCATGATACAGGGCTCTTTCGGTTTGAGAAACCGTCTCCTCCGGCAACCCCGGGGCAATCGCTTGTGCTCTATCGGGGAGAGGAGATCGTGGGAGGGGGAACCATAGCCACGTAACGGCAGGCGTCTCGCCTGCCTACGGAAAGCTCACCTGCCTACTCGCCTGCTGGCAGCCGAGACGGCTGCCGTTACGTGTGTGGAACGAGGCGATGAGGATTTGCCTTCATAAACCATTCTGAATTCGGCATTCCGCATTCCGCATTCTTTCGCTACACTGCAACCCATTTCCTATGCAGATACAGCCATTTTCCTGTATAATTCCTTGATACCCCTCGACCCCCGCCAGCACCGTGCAGAGATCCTTCCGGATGGCAGCATCGTGCTGCCTGGTGCATCGATGCAGCAGGGACATCCATCGGTCATCCAAGATACGATGCAGGATCCCGCCGTCCCTCTCTGGACGGAAACCGAACGTGAGGAAATAGTCATGCAACCACCTGCACCGAAGCCCCAGCCAAAACCCATGCCGAAGATCAGGGTTGATCAGGCGATTGCGTATCTCAAAGCTGGTCAGCTTTCCGCATACCGCGGAGCCTTACGTACGCTCTCCGAGGGAAAGGAACAGTACACAAGTAGCGCTCGGGATTTTCGATCGGCACTGAGAAGCGGACGCGGAGTTCTCTGCAATACTGGGCGCGTCACTTGGGCATTTCTCACGCAGCCCGTCTGGATCGTTGCGAAAAATAAGGAACCGAAGCGCTACAGCCGTGGCACGCTCTTTGTGCTCGATACCGTTCGCTTTGGCGGAACTTTCGCCACGCTCTTTGCGCTCCTTTTCCTTACCCTCAACTATCAAAGTTTCTGGGCAATTGTTGGAAGCCAGATCCGCCCGATCCAGGCGGCGCAAAATACAAGTGCTCTTGTAACGTCGGTGGACGAAGCCCTGCGGGAAAAAGTGATGCGAAGCCCGAGTCTTGCAGTTTCCGGAAAAGTTGCAGGAGATCTTCTGAGCTACCTGCCGGATGTCGGTCCTCCGGAAAACCGGGTCATCATTCCGAAGCTCAATCTCAATATCCCGCTTGTGACCCCATCATATCAGAATCTGCTTTCCGAGAACTGGACGGGGGTGGAGGAAGATATTCAGAGCGCTCTCCAGCATGGCGTAGTCCATTACCCGGGAACCGCAAGACCGGGGCAGGCGGGAAATTTCTTCGTCACCGGTCACAGCTCGTACTATCCGTGGGCCGCCGGAAAATACAAAAATGTTTTCGCGCGACTGAATGATCTGAAGATTGGTGACGAATACTGGGTGTACTACGGCGGCGATAAGCACCGGTACATCGTGCGCAAGAAAGAAGAGGTGAAACCAAGCAACGTGCGCGTGCTCGATCAGCCTCTAGGGAAGCGCATCGCCACCCTCATGACCTGTACTCCTGTGGGAACGACGCTGCGCCGTCTCATTGTCACTGCCGAAGAGATTGATCCGATCACCGGCATGCCACTGCAGGTCGGACAGAAGGGATTGCATGGTAGGAAAAGGCTGAATGTGGAACAATTACCGATATGATCTCTCCACTGATGCCGCTGTGGTGAAATGGTAGACACGGGGGACTTAAAATCCCCTGCCTCCTTACCGGGGCATGCTGGTTCGAGTCCGGCCGGCGGCACCATTCGACTCGCTTCGCGTACTCATGGTCCTCGGCTGCGACCTCGGATCATTCTCAATATAGAGCGAGTCAAATGACGATGAAGTTTGGGTGGATCATCCCGCAACGTCTCTTTGCCTCGGTTCATACAATCGCATCTGTGGAGTCCCGGTGCCCAATCCGAACTCAAAATATTCTGCAAGCAGTTCCATAGCCTGGTTCTGTTCTACATTCCCGAAATGTTGTGGCAAAAGAACAAGACTATCGTTAATACAATCAGCATCAATGACCTCAAGGCACCCCTGGGCATTGATGAAAGCAAAACATCCCAAATGGTCTACTTCTTGTTTTACAAGTTCGACAGCGCGTTCTCCAGATGCATTTCTGAGGTCTTCGCGCTGAATGGGGCTGCCTCTACTCAGTAACTCATCGATAAAATCAAAAGGCATCGTTTCAGAGCTGACTTCTTGTCTTGCTCGCAAGCGCACGAGTTCCACAAAAATCTGCTGAGCAGTCAGGGAATTCCTCACGAAGACATCTTCGATGGTCTGGTCCGTGCTCTCGGTACCCGCAGCAATGCGCAATTGCACCAATGGAGGATCGGATACAGCAGATTCACTAGATTTCTTTTGTTCTGACGAATCCTCAACCATATCTCGTAGTGTACATGATTGTTATCAATATATCAATTTAACA
>MFXW01000059.1 GCA_001787585.1 Candidatus Peribacteria bacterium RIFCSPHIGHO2_02_FULL_53_20 | reverse complement strand
GGAAGATAGATGTTGCCATCGTAATGGGGTGAAAGGATGGAAGTCCTTATCCTAACCCCACGATCATGGACACTCTCCCTGCAGGGAGAGGGGTAATTAGATTGGATGCTTCTACGCTTTTCTTGCCCGCTATAACTTTAGAAAAACATCGTTGGTCGCATTGGAAAAGCGCCGTCACGCATCCCGTGAGCAGGGCGCAAAAAAGCGCGCTGTTTGACGAGCGAGCTTTCAAGCGAGCGAGGAGTTCGCGCTTTTCGTCCTGCGAGCGGTGATGCGTAGGCGCTTTTCCACAAGCGACCTGTGTTTCTTTGCGGTACTTTCTTTGCACAAGCAAAGAAAGTACCAACCTATCAGAGGCAAACAAATGACATTCTCGTGGAGCCGCACTCGCGGAGGGGTGCAGGTGGGATAATTACACGACCAATAATGATTGAATGTAATGTTCACTCTGTACCGGCTTCACCGGCAATTTGTCCTGAATATTTCCCTCTGGTAGCACCACCAGCACATCTTCATGTGTCTTCGGATGTGTTTCAACAGATACGCCAAAATTTCCTTTTTCTAATGCCACCTTCACACTCTCGGACACATCCGCATTTTCCAATACCGCTTCCACTCCCCTTTCCTTCAGATCCTTGGCAATACGATCATGCAACCGTTCCGCGGTTTCCGGCTCTGTTTCTATGCGAAAATGTGCCTCTGCCATCTGCTCCGATTTCTTCATCTCTCGTTCCAAATCTTCCGGTCCCTTCACTTTCTCCCGCAGCCGTTCGTATTCCTCGGGGCTCCGCATCCTCTTGCGAATCTTTTCGCGTTCATACGAGGGAATGTGGTCGAGAAAGGAATCGGACATGTGGTGAGCTTAAACTAGCTACAACCGCTTGTCCCCCCGCAATCCAAACACACTTCACAGCTGCCGTTGCGCTTCATCTTGAAACTTCCACAGCCCGAGCACATGGATCCCGTGAATCCCTGCTGCTTGGCAATTTCGATCTTCGTCGGGGCTGCAGCAACATCGGCAACGGCCTTTTCCATCTCCACAGCAGTCTTCTCCTCAACTTTTATTGCTAACCGCTCTTGATTCGTTACAAATTTGGAAGAGGAAGCTCCCTCATCAATAACGGGTAAACGCATCGCAAACGCTTCCTTGCTCTTCGTTCCCGATTCATAGGCGAGATCGACGAGATCCGCATTGTGGAAACGCTTGGCTTTCTCTTTGGAAAGGAACTTCAGTGCCATCCAGCGACCCATGTAGTCCATCAAGCTTTTCACCATCGGAATTTCCTTGTTCATGGTCATCCCGGCCGGATCAAACTTCGCGCCGACGAGCTTCTCGCAGAGCACTTCCAGCGGTACGCCGTACTGCAGGTTCATGGAAAGGCTCAATGCAAGCGTGTCCATCACACCGGAAAGTGTGGATCCCTCTTTACTCATCTTCACGAACATCTCGCCCGGGGTGCCATCTTCGTACATTCCGACGTGCATATACCCTTCGTGACCTGCAACCGAGAACTTGTGGGTCAGACTGAGGCGCTCATCCGGCAACTTTCTCCTGCGCGGCACTTCTTGAACAACAATGCGCTCAATAATTTTCTCAACGATCACTTCCTTTGACTCGCCTGCACTGAGCTTTGTCGAAGTGTTTGCATCCTTTGAATCCTTTTTATCAGATTTATTGCTGAGCGCCTGACTCATTTTGCAGCCGTCGCGGTACAGCGCGTTGGCCTTGATGCCGAGCTTCCAGCTGAGGAAGTAGGCGTTTTTAATGTCTTCAATCGTCGCGTCACTCGGGAGGTTGATGGTTTTGCTAATCGCACCCGAGATGAACGGCTGCGATGCCGCCATCATGCGGATGTGACCTTCTGCAGCAATATACCGCACCCCCAGTTTGCCGCACTTGTTGGCGCAGTCGAAAACGGGGAGATGCTCTGCTTTCAAGTGAGGAGCCCCTTCGACCGTCATCCGACCACAAATATGCTGATTGGCTTCGTCGATCTGCTCCTGCGTGAATCCAAGAGCCTGCAAGACCGCAAAGTTGAAGTCTGCCATCTGGGGCTCAGTAAATCCGAGACGCTGCATCGTCTCCTCCCCGAGCACCCAGCGGTTGAAGGCAAACCCGATCTCGAAGACCTGCGGAAGGTTCTTTTCAATTTTAGCAATATCGGTGTCTTCAAATCCTTTCTCCCGCAATGTCTGGCGGTTGATGTGCGGGGCGCCCTCAAGTGTGAGGCTTCCCATCACGTACTGCATGATCTCTTTCACTTCGCGATCGCTGTAGCCGAGAGCGGAAAGCGCCGGCTTCACCGACTGGTTCGCGATTTTCATGTATCCCCCTCCAGCAAGTTTCTTGAATTTTACGAGCGCGAAATCGGGTTCGACTCCCGTCGTATCGCAATCCATGAGAAGCCCGATCGTGCCGGTCGGCGCGATGACGGTTGTCTGTGCGTTGCGGTATCCATGCTTCTCCCCCATGGCAAGCGCCCGATCCCAGCATTCCTTTGCAGCCAGAAGCATATCGGGAGGGCAGGTCTTCTGGTCGATCCCGACCGGTGGCACATGGAGCCCTTCGTATTCCCGCACAGGCGCTTCATAGGCTGCACGGCGGTGATTGCGGATCACGCGGAGCATATGCTCGCGGTTGGAAGTGAATCCGGGGAATGCACCCAGGCAACTTGCCATTTCTGCAGAAGCAGCATACGACTCTCCCGTGAGAATCGCGGTGATTGCAGCGCACATCGCACGTGCCTTCGGAGAATCGTAGGGGATCCCCATGCGCATGAGCATCGCACCGAGGTTGGCATAGCCAAGCCCCAGCGTACGAAAACGGTAGCTGAGGCGGGCGATTTCCTCGCTCGGAAACTGCGCCATGAGAACGGAGATCTCAAGCACAATCGTCCAAAGGCGCGCAGCATGTTGGAATTTGGTGATATCAAAGACGTTGCTTTCGCTCGTGAACGTGAGCAGGTTCAGAGATGCGAGATTGCAGGCAGTGTTATCCAGGAACATGTACTCGCTACAGGGATTACTGGCATTGATCCGGCCATCGCTTGGGCACGTGTGCCAGTCATTGATGGTGGTGTCGTACTGCACTCCCGGGTCTGCACATGACCACGCGGCGTAGCCGATCTTGTCCCAGAGATCGCGGGCTTTGAGGGTCTTACTGGGGGCAGCAATCCGCCCTTCCGCCTTGGCCTTTTTAAGCTCCGTACGCCAGAAGAGATTCCAATCGCCGTCTTTATCCACGGCTTCAAAGAAATCATGGGGCACGCGGATGGAGTTATTGGAGTTCTGACCGGAAACCGTCTGGTAGGCGTCGCCGTTGTAGTCGGTGTCGTAGCCCGCTGCGGCAAGCGCCGCCACTTTCTTCTCCTCTTTCACCTTCCAGTCGATAAAGGTTTCGATATCCGGATGATCGAGATCGAGACAGACCATTTTTGCGGCTCTCCGCGTCGTTCCTCCCGATTTGATCGCAGCCGCTGCGCGGTCGCCGATCTTCAGAAAACTCATGAGACCGGAACTACGACCACCGCCAGACAGTGGCTCGCCGTCTCCACGGAGATTGCTGAAATTCGTACCAGTGCCGGAACCGAACTTAAAGAGCCTGGCCTCGCGAACCCAGAGATCCATGATGCCTCCTTCATTGACCATATCGTCATCCACAGACTGGATGAAGCAAGCGTGTGGCTGGGGATGCGTGTAAGCATCCTCGCTGCGCTTTACCTCTCCCGTTTCCGGTACGCAGTAGTAATGCCCCTGGGCAGGACCGGTGATGCCATAGGCATGGTGGAGACCTGTGTTGAACCACTGGGGGCTATTGGGCGCCGCCATCTGATGGATGAGCATATAGGAGAGTTCATCTTCAAACGCCTGAGCATCTTGGGTGGTCTCAAAATATCCATACTTTTCCGCCCAAGATCTCCAGCAACCGGCTAGGCGGCGGATGACTTGTTTGACCGACCGCTCCGGACCCGTGATCACCTCCCCTTTCTCGTTCTTGAGGATAGCCCCCTGAGCGTCGTACTGCGGCACACCAGCTTTCCGGAAGTACTTGCTTACGACGATGTCGGTGGCTACCTGCGACCAACTTGCCGGGACTTCCGCCCCCTCCATTTCAAAGACGATGGAGCCATCCGTATTCTTGATGCGGCTGACCCGGCGCTCGTAGACGACGTCTTCGAGAGGATCTCGTCCGGGGCTCGTAAAGACGCGGGAAATCGAGAGCCCCGTGCGCTTCGCTTTCCCTTCTTCGCGGGGAATATCGTGCATGCGTGACGACGCGGAAGCAGGAGACGGGGGATTCATAAGAATGTGAAGAACACTAGATGTTGTGGCACCCGTGCCACGACTACACAAGATATTGGGTCTATACCCCTCCGTCAAATCTCGGTGTTGCAGAAAATAATTCTCCGGTCATCTTCAAAAAACGAGCCACGATGGCACGTTCTTTGGGGAGATCGAACGATCAACAAAAAAGCAAGGAATACAATCACAGCACACTCTGACAAACGGGAAAGGGAATTCCGAATCGTGAGTGGTGAGATCGTGAGTGGTGATAAGCTGCCTTCATGAAAATACTTGCGCTCGTCGCCGGTACCAACGATCCCAGTAACGCCGATGTTCTGTGTGAAGCATTCTTGAAGGGCATCCGCTCTGCATTCCCCGATGCAGAGGTTATGAAGATTCGGCTCAAGGATCTGCAGATCAAGCACTTCGCACTCGAGGACTACCATCCCCAATGCACATCCGAAGATGATTTCTGCCGTCTCCAAGAGCGTGTCCAAGCGGCAGACGGACTCGTCTTTTCCACCCCCGTCTGGAATTTTTCTGTTCCCGCGCATTTAAAGAATGTCATCGACCGCATGGGCGCCTTCTGCCTTGACGAAGAAACGCGTACGAAGGGGAAACTACCCGGAACTCCCGCATTCTTCCTCTACACCGGCGGAGCCTCGCTCCCGGTCTGGAATG
>MFXW01000058.1 GCA_001787585.1 Candidatus Peribacteria bacterium RIFCSPHIGHO2_02_FULL_53_20 | reverse complement strand
ATCGAACACAATTTGGTGAACGGGGGCAGCTATCGCGTGTATGCAGGATTGAAAAATGGAAAGCCTCCTGCGATGCCCGAAGGTGCAGCTGAGCGCCTTGCCAAGTATCGAAGCGAGGAAAGCGATATGGATTCCAAAAAAAACCATGCCGAGTTCTTCGCGCGCATCGAGGAGAGCAAACGGCAATGTGTTGCGTTCATCAAGGATGCCGTCGCCAAAGGCAAGCGTGTGTGGATCTATGGCGCATCCACGAAAGGCAATACCATTTTACAATACTACGGTCTGGATCACTCACTGATCGAAGCCGCCGCAGAGCGAAGTCCCGAGAAATGGGGCAAATTCACGGTTGGAACCGGCATTCCGATTGTCTCCGAAGATGAAGCCAGGAAAGCCAAGCCCGATTACTTCCTTGTGCTGCCCTATGCATTCTTCGACGAGTTCTATAAGCGCGAAGAGCAGTGGCGCAAAGACGGCGGACAGTTTATTGTTCCTCTTCCTCAATTCCGCGTCGTTCCATGACGAAAAAAGCCCTCATCCTCGGCATCACCCTTCGACTCCCCCGCTGCGGCGGGGTCGCTCAGGGTAAACCGTTTCTTTCATTTCTTCATATATGAATAAGAAGAAAGCTCTTATTCTCGGCATCACAGGCCAAGACGGCAGCTATCTCGCAGAACTGCTTCTGAGTAAGGGGTATGAAGTGCACGGTCTCATTCGTCGTTCAGCAACCGGCAATACGAAAAACATCGAGCACCTGACAGACAAAATCACGCTGCACCGTGGCGACTTGGCCGATACCACCTCACTCTATCGAACGATCAGCTCAGTACGTCCTCAAGAGATCTATAACGAAGCCGATCAGGACCACGCCGGCTGGAGCTACGATCTGCCGGATTACGCGTCCGATATCACGGGCTCTGCTCCGGGCCGCGTGCTCGAGATCATCCGTGCAGTGGATCCCGCTATCCGCTTCTTCCAACCGCTGACCAGTAACATGTTTGGCATTACTGATGAAAAAACACAAAATGAGAATACCCCGCTTCGCCCCCAAAGCCCGTATGCTTGCGCAAAAGTCTACGCACTCATGCTCACGCGCTACTACCGCGACGTTCACAAAATCTTTGCATCCACCGCCACATTCTTCAACCACGAGTCCCCACGCCGCACGGATTCCTATGTCTCCCGGAAAATCACCAAAGCCGCGGTGCGGATCTCTTTGGGACTCCAGAAGAAATTATTCCTCGGCGATATCGACGCCAAGCTCGACTTTGGCTTTGCCGGAGAATACATGGAAGCCGCATGGAAGATCTTGCAGCTCGATGCCCCCGACGACTTCGTGATCGGCACGGGCGAAGCGCATTCCGTTCGGGAATTTCTGGAAGAAGCATTCAAGGCAGTGGGTCTGAATGCAGCAGACTACATCGAGATTGATCCCAAACTCCTTCGCCCCGGAAAGACCAGCACGCTCATCGCCGATTATTCCAAAGCCAAGAAAACATTTGGGTACGAGCCCAAGGTGAAGATGAAGGATTTGGTGAAAATTATGATTGATGCGGATAGGGAGCAGGAAAAGATGTTGGTAGGACAATGATGGGAAAGTGGGTTAAAGGGTCATTTGACGATATTTGTTTGACATTGTAATATAAAAATATATTATAATAGTATGTCAAATTCCCTTTCATCTACAGAAAAGCCCACTGATTCGGGATTGGGGGCAGATATGACAGCATCCGTCATAGCTGCGGTCACGAATATGCGGACAGAACATGCCGATCGAATTTGGGATTTGTGTCCTGAAATCGCACGCCGAGTGGAGGAGGAATACGCCGCCCTTGCAGCCGATGGCAAAAAAATCAATCATCATGACTTTGCGCATGCAAAACGCGTCGGGGAAATTGCACGTCAGGTGGCCAAAGACGAATGGGGCGACGAACATATCGCGAAGCTTGCAGGTATTGCAGGACTCGTCCACAACGCTGACCGGATCATTCAGGCACAGAAAGGAATTGGTCGCCGAGAAGTTTCACGCGATGAGGTCATCGCACTTGTGAAGAAATGGATAGAAAACAATCTCGAGGAGACCGATGTGCTAACCGTCCTCGATGCTGTCCTCGGACATGATGGAAGAAATTCTGAGGAAGACTCACCAGTGAAAATCGCACTGCAAGACGGCGATCGCGTCGTGAATCTCGATGCCGACCTATTCCCCCGCTCGGGTCAATATTACAGTGATCTCCCCGTAGTCGATTTCAAACATTTCCTCAATGATCCGGAGGCTACGTATCGAAATCCGAAAACCGTCCTCAGAGATATCAACTATTCCCTTGACTGGGTAAAATCTGAAAGTGGAGTCTGTGTGCGCACGAAACTCGGAATGGAAATGGCTCAGCAACGCGCAAAAGTGTTCACTTTATTCTTTGAAGTGCTCAAGGCGCAACTTGCTCAAGAAGGAATCGACATGGAGTAAACACATGATCACTCACGGGATTTTTACGCCTTGCAAAGATCGAGAAAAGTCCTCAGAAACCCCTCATGATGCGGAATCATCTCCTTCGGAATCTCGGTAAAGAATTCACCGTCACCCGGAACATCAGTTGTCCGGCAGACACAGACGAGGGATAGCGCACTGCTATAGGGATGATCCGGCCACATATAGGCATCAATAAACTTCTCGAAAGTGATATCAATCCCCAGTTCTTTTTTTGCAATCCGGCGACAGGCATCCGGGATGGATTCGCGGTAATGCATGTACCCACCAGGGATATGCCAGCCATCCCAGTCTGCATCTTTGCGATGCGTCAGCAGGAAGTTACTGCCGGTTGTGGTCACAATCACCTCAACAGCCGGAATAGGTACGATGCCATGGATCGCTTTCCAGACATCCAAAGGCATATGCGGCGGCAGAAGATTCTCCTTGGGGAGCTTTTTTAGCAGCGAAACCAACTGTGTGATTTCTTCGGAAGTCATACGGAAAGAATAGCGAAAAAAAAGAATACCGGTGCTTCTTTTATGCAATCGGCCGAAAGAATTCCTTCGATGCCGCGTCTCCCGGATAGGGTCCTTGTTTTACTTCATGCATGCGCGTGTCCTCAAGAAATTCCACACCGTGCCCGCCGCTCAAAATCAAAGCAAACTCCCCTGCACCGATCTCTTCTTTTGCGACTTCCTCCCAGGAATCATCAAAGATCGTCAGGCGTACCTTCCCACTCTCCACGTAGAAAAACTCACTGACGGATTCCACGGTGATGGATCGGTCGGGATGCCTGTGCGGCTTCACTACATATCCCTTCGAACGCTCCATGACGCCTACCTGAAACGGATCCATGGGCTCAGTAATAAACTTGATGCCATTGACCTTCGGACGCCTGCCGATGATCGCGAGCGTGCGACCGTGGGAAGTGATGTTCTTCAGATCAGACATAGGGTGAGTTTATAGCTATTACACAGCCTCAGCTAGAATTCTCTCCATCCTCTGCACCCACGAATGCCGATGCACGATCTCCGCACGCTCTTCGGGATTTCTCAGTGGGTGCTCGATGGCGTTTACGATGGCCTCAGCCAGGCTTGCCGCGTCACCTGGAGCGCAGAAATGCACGATGCGGTCGCTGACAATATCGCGAATCGGCGGGAGATCGGCACAAACAATGGGCTTGCGCGCAGCGAGGTATTCAAACAATTTCAAGGGAGACGTATCCCGCAAAAAGTACGGATGCCGGCTTTTGGGCGCGGGATAGACACAGACATCACACGCGGCAATCGCCGAAGGCACGCGGCGGACGGGGACAGAGCCCTGGAAGTGGATATCCTGCGCCGTGAGTCCGCGCTCCTGCGCTTGGCGCTTGTAGGTGCCAAGCCATGTACTCGGTCCGCCCACGATCCAGCAGAAGACCGGTAATCCCTGTTTGCGCAGAAGCGCTACAGCATCAATCAGTTCGGCAACCCCCTTCTCCATGGTATCGCGGGTAACGAGAGATCCTACGTACCCGATAACTGTACGATCGGGCGGAAGTGACCAATCCTGCTTAGCGAGACCCGATTCGGGCAGGTTGTAGAAGCGCTCGAGATCGACCCCGTCCCCCTCCACAAGCATCCGACGTGGATCACACCCCCATGAAAGCAGTTCATCACGCATCGCCCGCGTGAGACAAATAGTGAGCCTGCAGCGATTAGCCATACGTACAAAACGACGTTTGAAAAATCTCGGGAGTGTATGCAATTCCAGAATGATCGGAATTTTTGTGTCGAGAAGAGCGGGAAGTAATACTGGTGAGCGGACATAGAGGATATCGGCGGGAAACGTTGCAAAGAATTTCTTGAGCGCAGAGCGGTAGGAAAGCATCGCAACGGCAAACGCGAGGTGCCCCGGGACGAATGCAGAGCTGAGTGCATCAAACTGCTGGAGCCTCACGATGCGAAACGATTCCGGTATGCCATAAAAACTGAAGGCGCTTTCTAATGGGACTGCGCCCACGGTTGGCGTGACGAGCGTCACTTCATGATCCAAAGCTGCTATGGCATGGCACACCTGAGCCACTTGGTAGCCGTGAGCTTTTTCCGTGGGAAAGCGTGTGTGCGTGACGTAGGTGATGCGCATGGATGCTAGTATAAACCTCGATGCAGTCATCCGTCCTCATGTTCGGCTTCCATAATCTTGAGTCCCCGCGCCATCTCACTGTACGGAAATATTATGAGAGCAAAGGAAAAACCATCGTAGAATGCCACACATCGCAAAAAGGCTTCTTTCCAAAATGCCGCGACCTCATGCGGCAATTCAGAACCAATGGAAAAGCATGCCGTACAGTCGTCGTGACCTTTCCCGGGCATCATCTCGTGTGGCTTGCCTGGCTACTGACCCGTTTCCCGAGAAAAATCCTCGTCTTCGATGCATTCATCTCCGCATACGACACACTCGTGCGTGATCGTAAAAAAGTGCATCCAGGAAATCCCGTTGCATGGTTCATCTGGCTCACCGACTTCATTGATTGTCATCTTGCAGATGAGATTCTGATTGATACCAAAACGCATAAGGAATACTTCAGCCGCACATTTCACCTGCATCCGGCTGATATCACGGTGGTGTACCTCGAAGCACCAGAGAACTTCCGTCCGGATCCACATCATCGCAAAACCATCGGAAAAACATGCGAAGTGCTGTTTTATGGAAGTTACATTCCACTGCAGGGAGTGGACGTCATTCTCAGGGCGGCAGCAATCCTCCATGAGCAACATGCGCAGATCCATTTCACACTCGTGGGCGGGGGGCAAACGTACGCCGCCATGCGGATACTGGCAACGGAATGGAAGCTAAGCAACGTCACCTTCAAGCCTTTTATGCCACTCCAGGATCTTCCGATGATCATCCGTGATGCCGATATCGCTCTCGGCATTTTCGGCACCGGAGATAAAACCCAGCGCGTGATTCCTCACAAAGTGATTGAGTGTATGGCCTGTGGCGTGCCTGTGATTACGGCAGATACTCCGGCAATCCACGAACGATACAAAGAGGGGAAAGGGATATATTTGGTTCCCGCAGGAGATGCGCATGCACTGGCGGGGAAGATTGTGGAATTGCAGAAGGAAAACCCTCACCAAATCCTTTCCCCTACGTATCTCCTCCATCCCCTGTCCCCTTCCTAGGATCCCCTCCATCCCCTAGCCCCTTCCTCCACGAGAGGAAGGGGGAGCCCACTTTGAGAAATAGGCAGAAGAATTCATAGGGAACTTGGATGATGAGAAAAAAAGAGACGGTCGCGTCCGGGAAAGTGCCGTCATGCATCCCGTGAGCAGTGCGTAGAGAAGCGCATGTTTGACGAGCGAACCACAGTGAGCGAGGAGTTTGCGCTTCTCAGCACTGCGAGCGGTGATGCATAGGCACTTTCCCGTTAGCGACTACGTGTTTCTTTCTGCCATTTCTTTGCACGAGCAAAGAAATGGCAAACCAATGAGAAGCAGCCGATGTCATTCTTGTGAAGCCTTGAGTCCCCCCTCACCCAACCCTCTCCCACAGGGAGAGGGTAGTTAGATTGGATGCTTCTAAAACCAGATTGCGGAGTGCCGTACAGCACCGCAGAATGATGTGGTGAACACTGCACTCCACCACCATGCGAAGCAGATCCTCCTCTATATCCTCAGTGGAGGCACTGGAGCGGTAGTAGAAATTGTGAGCTACCTACTGCTTCTCCGTTGGGGTATGTGGTACATCGGCGCATCGGTGATTGCTTTCGTCCTCAGTTACGTCACGGCATTCACTCTCCACAAATACATCGTCTTCAAGAAACCGGATGATTTCCTGAAGCATCTCAAACGCCATCTGACTGTGGAGGTGTTTAATCTCCTTGTCACCAATATCCTTCTCTTTGTCCTCGTGGAATACACGCAACTTGGAGAGGAGTGGAGCAAAATCCTCACGATGGGGTTGGGAGCGACGTGGAATTTTTTGCTGTTTAAATTTTTGGTGTTTGTGTAGTAGAGACGTGCCGCGGCACGTCTCTACGAACATATGGAATTAACTGCATGTTTCAAAAACGCCGGCACCGCCACATACGTTTCATACGCCTCCCTTACCTTCTTCTGCATCTCTTCAAATCCTTCATCATTTAATCTCCTCCACCACTCCTCCACTCGCTCCGGAAGCCTCGCAATATCTGTAAACGGCACCCGAAGAATAAACGAGTCGTAATCAATCTTGTCGCTGAGCGGCAAAACACAATCTGTATCGATGAGTAATGGAATCCGCCCGAGGCTCAATGCTTCGTAGAACCGATACGAAAAATTCCCGTCGCCTTTCACAGAGAGCGCAAGATCCGACTGAAGCATGTTGTCACGATATTCTTTCCGTGCCTGCACAGGATTAAGTTTGATAGTGTCGCTATGACCCGAGTAGCTGCTGCGGATAATGAAATTTGTAGAGACATTGTCATGACATTGTAATGACGTAATCGCAGCACGCCGGAAACTGAGTCCTTTGCGGCGAGCACGGAGAAGTGGCTGAGCAGTCAATAATGCTTGCGCATCAACTGTGGCATTCTGCACATACGTTCCTATGCGATTGCGCAGGCTTCGGTAATCCGCCCATCCACAAAATCCAACGGTCGGAATCTCCGCTTTCTTGCGGATCTGCAACGCTTCCCCTTGCAACAAATCTTCCGCATAAGCAGGCATCGCTATTTCTTCCGGATGTTTGGTTTGACCGTACATCGATGTACGAAAGACAACCGTATTGGATAATGGCACCTGATCATCGCGATCGCCATGCCAAAAGACGATAATCTTTTTACCATACTTTTTGCTCAATGCCTCGAATTCCGCGACGTAATCATGACACTTACGCAGCGTGGAGAAATTATGCGCAAGGAGCAGGTAATCCGCCTTCGCAGGATCATCCGTGATCTGCACATACGAGTCTTTGATCTCCCGAAAGGCATTATTCATGAACAGAATCGCATCCCGCTCTTCCTTCCCAAAATTGGGATACAGCAGCGGAATGAGAGGAACGCCTGAAAGCCGACGGGTGTAGATGGTCATCACGGAAAAACGATGGAGGATACGAGCAGTTTCAAGGGAAATTCGTTACGCTACAAGCAATTCATCTTATGAAACGCTCCTACCACAAGCTCCTCCAGTATGTCTTCAAGCGGTTTTCCGTCCTCAAGGCATTCCGCACGGGATTCCCGACACTACTTTATTACGCGCAGCGACCGTCTTTCGGAGCTTCCGAGAAGCCGGCGCTCTGCACCATGAATATTCTCCCGCCGATGATGACCGTGTGGTACCACTGCGCAAAAAAAGCCCTCGCTGATAAAGCGGATATCTGGATCTTCGATTGCTCGGGAGAACTCGAGCCGAAGGATTTTCCCAGCGCGCGCGTGCAGAAATTTCTGAATCTCTACGCCGCAACGAAGTGTGATGAGTTTCTCTACTCCATTGCTCGTAACCGCAGGATCGGGTGGATTTGTGATGATGATATCTTCCTGCTTTCTCCGAAGATTTTGCCGATTCTGGAGCGGGAATTTGCCATACCGAATACTGCGTCTGTCAGTTTTCGACCGCGGCGATGGCACTACACGCTCGGCGGAAAGGAATACGAAGCTAGTAGCAGCTATTGTACGGTCATCAACCGTGACATCTTCTGTGGAAAAGAACAACTCTCCCTTAAGCCCGCCGATGGGAACATCCATGTGAGCAAAACGGGACCACGTCGCTATGACACGTTTGATAAGGCGAATCAGACCCTGTTGGAAAAAGGGTATCGCTGCACCGTGCTTCCAGAGCAGGAACGCAAAGAATGCATCGCAGGATTTTCCGGCATAAGCGGCGGCGTAATGCTGCTCCGGTACTTCAAAACACCGGACCAGACACTGGAATACTTTCACTCTGCTCCGGTGGATCGCTGGGGAGGAAACATGCTCCATGGCGCACTTGCCGCAATGCTCGGCATTTCTGTGATTCAGGAATTGGCGGAAAAGATCAGCGGGAAGCGCTATCCGTTGCCATCTCTGCCGGATCGTAAGGATCTGGAAAAACTCCGAAGCGATCATGCGCATCTCATCAAGAGACCGGAGGCGCTGGCGTGGATGGAGGAAACGTGTGAGAGGCTCAGACAAGTCTTGTAACGGCAGGCGCCTGTCCTGAGATTTTCGAAGGCGTCCCGCCTGCCTACCGACCAGGCAGCCGAGACGGCTGCCGTTACGGACACTCTTGAACTGTGACGTACGTGATTGGATGATCCTCCGTCGCAAAGAGCTGCGTCTCCCCCGGTTGCGGCCACTGGGTAATGCGGTAATAAGGACATTCCGCGCTTTCCCCCTCGACCACACGGATATCTCGTCGGAAGAATCCTTCTTTTTCCATACGAGGGATGCCTGTGGCAACATACATCGCATTGTTCGGGAGAATAGTATTGACAGCCTTGCGCGCGACACCCCATGTATAGAGCCCTTCAGAGGTAAGACCTAAATTCTTCGGCAAAAGACCAACGGTACGATCAAAGAAACTATTACATGTGCCATAACTGTACAGACACAGCGCACCAACATGCGTGACGATGATGGCAACAACGATCAGACCCATTGCAATACCATCGATCCTCGGAAAGCGACGGAAGCAGTGCCGCAAACCCACAATGCCGAATCCAATGAGAATGGGATACGCGGGAAAAGCGAAACGGATGGCCTGCACCCACCAGAAGGATGTGAGCATCCATACGCCAAACATCCAGAGTAAAAGAATCTTCTGGCGCCTCCATTCCTTCGCAATACCGTACGCCGCAAAGATCATCAAGATCGGGAGAATATTATGCGATGGATTGAGATAATAGAGTAGGTTGTCCCACATCTGAGTGAGTGGATGCGGCGCCCCAACGGAAAGTTCCTCTGTGTAGAGCGTGTGGAACGGATTGCCGAATACCCGGAAATTGCGGTACAGCCAGAGACCGAAAAGTACACTCCCCAGAAACGCACCGGCATAAAACCACCGCGAGCGAAGATCTTCGCGGCGCCAAAGCAGTACTGCGAGGACAAAAACGCCGAAGATCGGCACGCCATTGTAGCGCGTCAGTGATGCGAGTCCAATCGCAATGCCGGAGGCGAGATACCATCGCTGATCATCCTCCGCGCGCAGAAATGCATAGAGCGCGGCAAGGAACAGAGCGGTAAAGAGCAGATCCGCGGATCCGAGCATCGTCATCAGTACAAATCCGTGATGCACAGCAACCAGAGGAACAGTAAAGAGCGCGACACGTTCGGAAAAACTCTCTCGCAACAGGAGATATGTGAGGATAAGAGTCGCTATTCCCGCAACAAACGTCGCCGTTTTCATCCCAACCGAAAATCCGAGCAGTGGAATGAGAGGGTACGAAAGAAACGCGTGCAACGGTAAATGCTTGGCATAGGGAATATCCAGCAATTCATAACGTCCGTGCGTCCAGAGGCTTTCTCCGAGGAGCGCGTAGAACGCGGTGTCACTCAAAATGGGATACTGGAGCCCCGGAAGCCAGAGAATGAAGAGGAGAAGGCAACTGCCGACAAGGACGAGGGTGCGTTTCATGAATGAGAGACCTCGAAATACCGATGCGATCGTATTCTAAGGGAAAGAAACACCCACACCCACTTGAACCAGTCTTTCCAGTTGATCTTTTTCCCCTCCTCCACTGAACGAGGGTGGTAGGAAATGGGAAATTCACTGATGGGGATACCGCGACGGGCAAGCATGATTGTGAGCTCCGGATCGAAGCGGAAATCATTTTCCTGCAGCGGCAACGTCTTCAAAATATCCGTGCGCACCATCTTATAGCAGGTCGGCTGGTCGGTGAGCTTCGTGCGGTACAGCGCATTGCAGATGAGTGTGAGCATGCTTCCGCCGATAAAGAAGGTCAGATGTACGAACTGCTTCTGTTGCTTCAACCGCCGCGAACCGAATACTGCGGGAAGATTATTCTCCTCAGCAAAGTGCAGCAACGCGGGAATTTCTTCGGGGCTGTATTCCAGATCCGCATCTTGGACAATGGTGTAACACCCTTGTGCATAACGATAGCCCATCCGCACTGCAGATCCTTTGCCACCATTCTCTTTGGTGACAACGATATCCGTAGGGCGTGCCAATGACCGGAGGATTGCAAGGGAATGATCCTTGGAGCCATCATCAACGAAAATCACCTGTGCAAACGATCCGCAGCTTGCATAGAGCCGTTCGATAATCGCCGGCAGCGTCTTCTCCTCGTTGAAAACCGGGACAACGATGGAGAGACGGGAATGCATCATGGAATGGAGAATGAAAATGGTTTCACCGCATTTCTTCAACAAGTCTTTGAATGAGATGTTGGAGGCTGTGTCCGTTGACAACCCGTTGTCGCAGCTCGCGTGAAAGATCAGCACGATCTTCTGAAGAAAGGCTGAGCATTTTCCGGACACGCTCGGCCATCTCCTCATTCGTTGCCGTGCATACCGGTGGAAGAACCCTGCTTGCCGCTTCGCTTGAGGAAATCACAGGGCACCCGCAAGCCATGGCTTCCAGCACGCATTTATCGAGCCCTCCGGTGCAGGCATGCACCATACAATCGGCACGTTGGAAGAGCGTAACGATATCAAGGGGTGCTATCCAACCCATGGTCACGCGCGTGGAGAGCCGCAACTCTGCGATCAATTCCTGCAGACGCCTTTCTTCTTTGCGATCGCGCTCAGTGAATGTCCCTCCGGCAATCTGCAGACGGCAGTGCTGCGGAAGTTCCGCAAGCGCGCGGAGAAGAACGTCGTAATGCTTCACGGGTGTCACCCGACCAATCGTTACGAGAAAACCTTCGCAATGCTTTCCTGGATCCGACCGGAATCGCTCGGTATCAATCCCGTGGCCGACAATGACATGCCGCCGCGAATTTCTGGGCAAACCATAATCCGTCGCGCCGAAAACTTTACGAACCATCCGAAGCGCAAATAATAATGACCATCCTCCGCCCCTTGCTTCATACCACAAAAAAACGGGCTTACGCAGGATCACCCACACTGGCCACCCAATCACCACCCAGATCGGCGTCATATGCACGAACACCCGGTCGTACGAATGGGATTCGGAAATAATCAGTTTCCAGAAGCGCATCACCTGCGCGATGCGACGCCTCTTTCCTTCTTTTCCGAGGGAAAGAACGCGGACATTGGGAGGAAGATCACAATTACCCACCCGCTGACCGATTACGGTGATGGAAATTCCTTGCTCCCCAAATACCCGAAGCCATCCGTGGAAAAATCCGAGAATGGGATCGGTCTGGTCCACGCGCTGAGTGATGATGAGAAGTCGCACGAGAAATTGTTGAATTGCTGTATTGTTAAATTGCTAAAAGCACGTGCCACGATGATCGCTTGCGAACAATATGACAATACAACAATACAACAATTTATCGTCCTTTGGCGATTCCCTTCAAAAATTCCGCATATTTTTCTACCAGCTTTCCCCGTTCAAACCTGTCCAAGATCTTCCGGGCAGCCCTGCCCATGTGCTCTCGTTTCTTCTCATCTCGCAGCAGAATCCCCACCTTCTCTGCAATATCTTTGGACGATCCGTCCGTGAAAAGCCCATTTTCCCCATCTTCAATGACTTCAGGCATCACGCCAACTCTGGTTGCGATAACCGGCATACCGCAAGCCATGGCTTCGAGCGCGCTTCTCGGACCCCCTTCACTTGAGGAAGGCATGACGAACGTCCGCGCCGTAAGAACGGCTTCAAGAACGGCTTCGAGAGTCGGCAGCCAGCCGAGAAAGTTGACGCGGTTGTGGATGCCCATGCTCCGGACCCTTTTTTCCGCTTCGGCGCGGATCGGTCCATCGCCGATGACGAGTAGCCTCGCATCTGGAAGGTACCGGAGAGCCTCGATGACACTCAGGAGATTTTTGTTCTCCACAAGCCGCGCGCAGAATGCGATGTCATAACTCTTCGGAGGGGAAACTGTCTTTCCGATGAGATCGTGATCGAGATAGAACGAAGGGATAACGGAAAGCTTCTCGGAAGGAATCCCCCATTCCTTGAGCTCCTGTTCTACTGCGGCGCTCACAGTGCGTACGCGGACTGCATGCTGGGCTTCGCGGGGCAGCATCCACCAGGAAAGTGTATGACCGATCTTCTCCCGCACGCCGGATGCTACGGGCCATCCGACGATGTGATGAATTTCCAGAGCAAATGGGATTCCGGTCTTTTTGTGTACTTTTAGCGCTCCCCGACCATTATAAAACGGCGGATATTCGTGCACTGTCATCACGTCATGATGATGTGCGGCAATCAGCTTCCGCCCGCGCTCCTGGATCCAAAACGATTGTCCCCAGAGTCCCCATGGGCAGGGATGGAAAAACACATTGCTGGGCACTTCCATCTTTCCATGGGAGCTCTCACCTTTCCCGCGTTTGCCTTTGCCCTTCACTTTCGGACAGATGATATCGATCCGATCCCAGTGCTTCTTCATCTCCTGCAACGTGTACCAAAACGCCCCCTTCTGCCCGGAGAGAATGGAGCGGTCGCCTGAAATCATCAACAGCTTCATATAGCTATAAGGAAAGTGCAGAGAAATACTCTCGCCCGGCGTAGCCCCGCGCACGGAGCGAAGTCGGGTCGCCAGAAATTATCAGCAACTTCATTATGAGGGAAGAAGGCGGTGAAATAGATCCTTATGCTCCTCGGCAACGCGGGACCACGGGCGCACGGTAGCAGGTTGTGCCGAAGCTGCAGCAATTTCTCCGTATTTCTTCTGCACTTCTTTGATCGCCGCAAGAATCTGATCAGCACCCCTGAGAGATCGCAATATCATGCCCTTTTGTAAGGTTGCAGATAAACCTGTTTCTTCGGTAAGTAATACCGGCAAGCCAACGGCCTTGGCTTCCAAAGCTACATTCGGGCTGATCTCTGTGATCGAAGGTAATACGAGCAGATCATGGTCATAGAACAATTTTTGTTTATCTTTCCCCTCACGGTTTCCTACAAATGCGATGCGATCTGCGATATTCAATTTTTTCGCAAGTGCTTGCAAAGAAGAAAGCTCGGGTCCACTTCCAGCAATCGTCAGGGTCGAACGGGGGAAATTCTTTAGCGCTTTAAGAAGCTGCGCAATGTTTTTGAATTTCACAAGCCTTCCGAGGAAAAGCAGACGGAACGGCTCATGCTTCTCGTGAAGAACAGTCGTTCCGATGGGAAGCGCATTTTCAGTAACGGAATAAGCAGGGAGATTTTTGTAATGATCCAGATAGATATCCCTCTGGAATGCTGAAGAAAAAACGATGTGATCAAAATGATTCAGCAGCCAACCTGCTACCTGCAACCTGCAACCTTTTTTCCCATACCATTCTCGTAATCCGAGCTTTCCTCCCCGATCCGTATACCGCTCCCAGAGAAAATCCCCACCGAGACGCAAGATCTTTTTTGGCTTCCGCAAGCGCGCCATCTTCAATGGGATGCCGCAGCTTACGGAGGAAAACGCATAGACGATATCCGCATCCTCTCCGTGTTTTTTGAGCGCTCTGCTGTATCTCCACCAACGCAGAAGAGGACCGCCAGATTTTGCAACACAAATAACACTCCAGGAATCTGCAACCTGCAACTTGCAACTCGCCTCTCCTCCATAGGTCACCACCACCACCTCATGCTTCAATTCTTGTAATTCTTTCGCCAACGCTTTGGCATACGTCGCCGGTCCGCCGATTTCCGGAGGGTAGATGCCCGTGGCGAGAATGATTTTCATAGATATACTTGAATGTAAGATGCCGGCTTGCCCGTCCGTAGCTCAGAGCGAAGTGAAGAGCGAAGGCGGGTGACAAGGATTATTTTCATGCTGCAGGGAAAAGTGAATAATCCTGCTCCAAGTCCTCCTTGCTCTGCCTTCCCCACCCCTTCCCTCTTCCGAGAAAGGCACGCATAAGAGCCCGAAGAACGATGATTGGATGCCGCAGAGCAAAACGCTTCACGATACCCGAGCCGCTGGAGCTTACACGGTCACCTTTGAGATATTTTTCGGCGAACCGCGCGAACATGATCTGAAATTGCCACACTTGCGCTTGTGCCGTCACAGTGCGCTCATACCCCGGGGGGAGCCGCAGAGCGAAATCTTCAAGGATACGGAACCGGTCAAAAAGTCCTTTACCCTCTTTACGGTTGCGTGCGGTAGTTCCTTCATCGTGCACGCGGAAATATCCGCAGAAATCGGGAACGTAGTACCAGTCACAATGCGGGAACATCCGCACCCAGTATTCCGCGTCGAGAGATTGCGGCATTGTTTCATTCCACAAACCAACCTTGTCCATCACGGATCGCCGTAACACGCAGAAGCTCGGCTCGCCGACAAGGTTGGGCCAGACACCGTTGCGGATCCACCGGAGGAGAAATTCCTTTCCATTGATCACACCAGGCTTGAGGATGCGGCGCTTCCAACGTTCAAGTGTGGTATAGCCGATCGCCGCATCGAAATCCCCTTCGATGCGGTACTGGTGATCCATTGCAACGATTCCCACATTTGGGTGTTTCTCCAGCACGGCGACTCCGCGCTCCAGATACTCCGGCACCCATTCATCATCATGAAAGAGATAAGCAACAACGGGATTTTTTGTATGCGTGAGACAGGCATTCCAGTTTCCGCCGATCCCCAAGCGTTTTGGGGACCGCATAAATTGAAATCGCGGATCTTCGAGATACGGACGGACGATCACCTCGACATCTACCGCATCGGACTCATCGTGGATGAACGCCTGCCACTCCGTATACGTCTGTGCTTTGAGTGCATCGAGAGCCACCCGCAGATGCTCGGCACCCGGATTATAGGTAGGAATGAGGACGTCAACGATCGTCGGCATGGGGATATGGTACACAGATCGAGTATTCCGGTTTGTTCGTTTGTTGGTTTTTTCGTGGAAGCATCTTTCCTTGGTATGAAACGTCCACCACGAAGAAACGAAGAAACGAAGAAACAAACAAACGCTATTTTATGCTTTCTTCAGAATCTGCTTCGCTCCCTCATCAAACGCGCGCGCCTCCTTCTGGAACTGCGCCTTGGAGAAATCCGCAAGGAGCCATTCCGGATGTGCGATGTACCATTTGATGGTCTTCTCCAGGCTTTGCTCGAAAGTCTTAGGGTACGCAAAGCCCATATCCTTGAGCTTCGTGCCATCCAGCGCGTACCGCAGATCATGTCCCGGACGGCTGGAGTGAAAATCGACGAGTTCGTACTTCAATTCCTTGCCCACCACTTTCGCAATAAACTGCGCGAGAGTGAGATTATCCATTTCACGCTCGCCGACGATGTTGAATTTATCCCCGATAATCTTGCTGCCCTTCTCATGCTGGGCAATGAGGAAGAGCATCGCCGCGCAGACATTTCTCGCGTGGACGTAGAAGCGACTGCCAGCCTTCGTGCGCTCGGGATTACTGTGGATATAAATCTTCTGCCCATGTAATGCAGAATTGATGACCTTCGGGAAGAACTTCTCCGGATGCTGCCGCTCGCCAAAGACATTCATGGTGTGCGTGATCACGACCGGAAGTCCGTAGGTATTGTAGTAGCTGTACGCAAGCTCCTCTCCTCCGGCTTTGGATGCCGCATAAGGATTGCTGCTCATGTACCGATCCCATTCTTTATAGGCGACTCCCTCCGGCGCCGGCCCAAAGACCTCGTCTGTAGAGAAGTAGGAAAGTAATTCAAGACCGTCCAATGTCCGCGCGTAATCAAGAAGATTGCACGTCCCGACCACGTTGTCTTGCACGAATTCCATTGGACATTCGATGCTTCTGTCGACGTGCGTGGACGCCGCAAGATGGAGTATGTAGTTCACCGGTCCGATGCGATTGGCCACATACGGATTAATGGCAGCGCGCAGATCGTGGAATACAAACTCCACTCGTCCGGCGTATTTCTGGCTCCAGAACTCGATATCCTGAAGACGGTGCAACGTGCTTGCGGTATCGATTTTGCTTAAGCCCACGACTTTCCAATCGGTCTGTTTGAGAATCCCCTCGGCAATGTGATGACCGATGAATCCGTCGATGCCGGTCAGGAGGACGCGTTTCATGACTACGGTAGGGTAACGGATTTGTAGACCTGCGCATACTTATTCGCGATGAGTTTCCAGTCGTAGTGCGAGGCGAATGCTTGATTTTCAGCTGCAAAGGCAGTCCCTAAATCAATGCTTGTCATCTTTGCTAGCGCCTTTGCAATGGATGGCGCTTCCGGTCGTACAAGCACACTGGCAGCACCCTCATGAACAATCTCAACAATACCTCCGACATTAGTACTGAGAATAGCACAACCAGCTGCCAAAGCTTCCAGAAAAACATTACCGAGTGCCTCACTGCGGCTAAGTCCGCAAAAAATTTCCGCTTCCGCATATTCTTTATATACATCTGGCGCCGGCACATACCCCTTGAATGTCACTCGATTGGCAATGCCAAGATCCAAGGTTTGCTTCTTCAATGCTTCCCTCTGCGAACCATCACCGACGATGTGAAGATGCACGCCTGAGATCGGGAGTTCAGCAAAAGCATTGAGAAGCAAATCCACCCCTTTCATTTTCTCCAATCTCCCTACAAATACAATCCTCCCGGGTACTTTCTTATACTTCTCGCATGCCGATCGTATTGCCGCATAATCAATGCCATTCGGAATCACTACAACATCCTTCCTGCCCAAGTTCTCCGCAATTCCCTGTAGGTGCTTACTGATCGCTGTGACAACATCCGGCGATTGAATGATCTTTTTCTTGCGGAATTTTCTGTTGTCTGTTTGCAGCGTGAGAATTCGCTTCGCATTTGGAATGATTTTTTTGCATCGCAATAATGCCTCTCCCGCAAATGTTTCAAGAATTGCATGAATAACTTGAGGATTATGTTTTTTTGCTTCTTTTGGCGCCAAAAATGGATAACGCCACTTATCAAACATATCTCCTTTTCCAACACGAATTACTTTTACCCTTCCTTCAAGAGTATCCGTCTCCAGCAAATCCTTTCGCAGCCGTGCTGTCACAATCGTAATATCAAATTGATCCGCCAACTGAATTGCGACTTCCTCCGCACATGCCTCTGCACCGCTTCGGAATGGCGTGAGAAAGGCCGAGAGAATGACAATGCGTGGTTTCATTTTTGCAAAACAAATTCTTTAAACAACTGATCATACTGCTTTCCCACAATTTCCCACGAAAACATTTTCTCGATTCTCTCACGAGCGCTCTTCCCCATACTCTGACGCTTCGAAGAATCCTCAATCAACCGTTGTATGTGACTCCGCAATGCCTCCCTATCCCCTACCGGAAAGAGAAATCCTGAGACGCCATTTTGAATGAGGTAACGATTCCCGCCAACATCAGAGGCAATACACGCACACCCGCTTGCCATCGCTTCCATGAGAGCATTACTGAGACCTTCACTATGACTCGGAAGAACGAAGATATCGGTCTTTGCCAACATCGCCGGAATATCGGAACGTAACCCGGTGAACCGCACATGGTTTCTGTATTGCTCAACCAACGGATGACCTTCTTTATACCAGCCGACGACTTGAACCTTCATCGCGGGATTCTTTTCGACAATGGGAGCGACGGCAGCGAGGAAGTCATCGACTCCTTTGATGGATTCGAGTCGACCGACGTATGTAACTGTGAGCTGTGAGCTGTGAGCTGTGAGCTGCTCATCGCTCAAAGCTAATCGCTCAAAGTTTTGAAGATCGATCCCTGTCGGAATTACTTCGCTTTTTCCCGCAATGCCCAATCTCCTCAATAAGGATTCCGGCTGCGGATGGAAAAACACCACACGTGATGCACACAGAAGCTCCATCCACCCAAGTGTCCACGCATAAATTGCAGCACACACCTGCGGAAACCATCCTCTGGGCCACCAAGTCATTCCTACAAGCGCATCTGTGAGTTGGATGACGCGAATGCCACGCAACCGCAGAGCAATGGTGGAAAGTGAAGACCAGAAGAGCAATTTATTCACAACGACAATATCTGGCTGGATCTTTTTCGTCAGCTTCGCCACGTATCCTGAAAATCCAAACGCAATGCCGTAGTTCCATGGATCCGGGAGAAAGAAATCTGGAATACGGTGAATTTCCAATGTTTCGCTTACGATTTCAACATCTGCCTTGCGCCCTTGCGCCCTTGCGCCCTTGGGATTTCTCTTACCCATACACACCACCACCATCCGATATCCAATCCTCTGCCACAGCTCTGCAAGCTTCAAACTACTCACCATCCATCGGTGTGGCTCTTTCCAGTAAGGGGAGATAAGGAGGATGGTTTTCATAGAAAAATGGCTGAATTGCTGAATTGTTATATTGCTATTCCGATCATTCAGCAATTCAACAATACAACAATTTTTACTCTCTCTGGTCCTCCAATCCCGTTTCTTTCAATGCCATCTTCCGTATCAGCCTCGTTTGCCGTTGCTCCAGACTCTCCAGTCGCATGACAAGGTAGAAGACGATAAAAAAGAGGATCCCGAGGAAAGTGACGAGCACCGCATTCTCACGATCATGGATACCAGTGGCGATCGTGATGTAGTCGATGGAATTGGGTTCGATGGCGATGTAGGCAATCGCTCCCCAGAAAATCGTCCAGAGGGCAGCCTCCCAAAGCGTCTTTCGATGCCGCATGACAAGATTCCAAGCGTAGATGATCGCGACGAGAGCAATCAGCGGCGCGATGATTTGATAGGGAGTGAGGATCATCGTAAGAAGGAGCGTAGCAGAATTTTCAGAGCGGTTTTCACGCCGTGTGCAAAGGACTGTCCTTTTGCGAGTGTGTATTCGGAATAAATCACCTTGATCGGCACTTCGGCGATCTTCCACCGGTGCTGGACAGATTCGCGGACGATTTCGGTGCAGAATTCAAATCCGCTCATCCGGAGATCGATGTCCCGCAAAGCCTTCGGACCAAATACCTTAAACCCGCATTGGCTGTCACGGATCCATCGTCCAGTTGCGGCAAACGTCACGAAATTCCCGATGCCGTTAAAGAGTCTGCGGATGAAAGGGATACGGTTACGCTGACCAAAGCGGTTGGCAAAAACGATATCCGCGCTGCCGTCGCGGACAGGCTTCAGCAGCGCCGGGATATCCTCGGGATCATGCTGGCCATCGGCATCGAGCGTAATCAATGCCTCAGCCCCCATGGCGCGTGCTCCTTCCACGCCAGTCATGGTTGCCGCACCTGCCCCGCAGTTTTCCACATGCTGAAGGACGATCGCTCCTGCATCGCGTGCCGCCTTGGCCGTACCGTCCGTAGATCCATCATCGACGACAATAACATCATTCACATAGGGACGAGCCTGCTTGATCACCGCGGCAATGCGCGTGACTTCGTTATAGGCGGGAATGACAGCAAGAGTTTTCATGGAATCAATAGGTAAGCGACTCCTCCATCCGGATCATTGATGACCACCTGCAATCCCGAAGCGGGGTCATTCAGAT
>MFXW01000057.1 GCA_001787585.1 Candidatus Peribacteria bacterium RIFCSPHIGHO2_02_FULL_53_20 | reverse complement strand
CTTCGAGGAGGCCAGAACAGCACGCGAAACCGGACGAACCGTGTTCGGAGAAATGTTGGGATTGATTGAAAAAGGTGAAGCAGACGGGATTTTGTCTTGGCATCCAGATCGCCTTGCACGTAATGCCGTGGACGGCGGCCAGATTATCCACCTTCTCGACTGCGGAAAGCTGAAAGACCTACGCTTCCCGACCATGACCTTCGACAACAGCCCCAATGGAAAATTTATGCTGCAAATCGCCTTTGGACAGTCCAAGTACTACACGGATGCCTTGAGCGAGAATGTGAAGCGAGGCATCCGCCAAAAGATGCAGCGCGGCGAATGGTCATGGAAAGCACCGACGGGCTACCTGAACAATCCTCATACGAGGAACATCGATATTGACACAGAAAAAGCACCGATTATTCGGGAAGCGTTCAGGCTGTACGCCACCGGAGAGTACACGCTCGACGCGATCAAGGGCTTCCTCGCAGAGAAGGGTTTCCGCAGTCGCTTAAACAACGTCATGGGAAAGACCGCCGTCCAGACCATGCTCAAGAATCCCATTCATTGCGGACTTATGCAGGTGAACGGTGAACTGCATGAAGGCTCATTCAAGCCACTCATCAGTAAAGAGCTGTTCGACATGTGCCAACAGGTTATGAAGAACCGAGGCAAGATGAAACACAGGCGAAATCAGGATTTTCCCTTCGTTGGCTGGCTCAAGTGTGCGGAGTGTGGCTGCTCCATCACCTGCCAACAGCAGAAAGGGCATCATTACTACCACTGTACGAAAAAGAAGGGACCATGCCCCACGACACACTACCTACGAGAAGAAAAAATACTTGAGCAAGCCAGAAAGATCGTCGAACAGCTCTCTCTGCCCGATAAATGGGCGGACAACATGCTGCAAAAACTCGACAAGCAAGAAGTCCAGAGCAAGTCAGACCATCGGGCAGCCGTTCAGCATTTGAAGAATGAGAAACGAGAATTGGAAAAGAAACTCGAAGACCTCCTCGATCTTCGACTCGATGGCACGATTACCAATGATGAATACATCGGAAAGAAGAACAAGCTCGTTTCTCAGAAGGTCGATCTTGACCAGAAAATCGCCCGTGCTGAACGGAACCACTGTGAGTGGCTAGAACCATGTCGGCAGATGATAAGGCGTAGCAAGGAAGCCAAAAGTCTGCTTCACACGGAAAACTTCAAAGAAATCCCAATATTTCTCAAGCAAGCCGGCTTGAACTGGGCTTTGAAAGAGGATGCGGTGCAATGGGAAGCCAAAATCGGGTGGCGCGTTTTGCGCGCCAACCCCAGAAGTCGTAATTGGTGGGTCAGGTGGGATTTGAACCCACGGCCAAGAGCTTAAGAGGCTCCTGCTCTACCGGACTGAGCTACTGACCCAAGCGTCGGTATTCTCTCTGGATTGGTTGTTCTTTTCAATAAGATTTCTTATTGTGCGATGATTTTTACCCCAATAAAGGGAGCTTTCGGCACCAGATCAAACCACAATTTTTTGCGATCATCACGCTTTTCCACTTTCTTCAATAGTGTTTTCAGATTCTTCGAAGTTGCCACAACTTTTTCGTTCTTGCTGGCTACCCATTTGCCGGCGTTTTTCTTTGAGAAAATCATCACTCCTATCATAAACCTCCATAATCTTCATGCAACGCAAATCCGTATTTATTTCCCAGTCTCCATGCACTGCCTCTGGATCGTCCGCCAGTCACCCTTCGACTACGCTCAGGGTGACAGGCTCACTTTGAGACATCCATGCATTGGCGTTGTATCGTTCTCCAATCAAACGGAAACTTAAAGGTCTCCAATGCCCGAGCGAGAGCTGCAAATGCCGACCATGCCGTTTGCTCAGAATTCTTTGAAGATGTATACAAAAATCCCGTTCCGCGTTCCTGGATCGGGTCGTAGTTTTCGAGAGTGTCACTTTCCGGAGCGACCGGGATCACACCGTAAGAGAGACAGGCACGGACTTCCGGGGAGCTCTCGATGGGTGCCAGAAAGAGGGCGATATCTGAGGCGGCAAGAATTTTATGGACCGAGGCTTCACTTGCCGGGAGGATCGCGATCCTATGACCGTGCTCCTTCTGGAGCTCGGTGAAGAGTGCTCCATATTCCTTACTTCCTTTTCCGAGGATCAGGAGTTCCATGGATTGCGTCTGGAGACCCGGAAGCACAGCCTTGAGCACTTGTCCGCCGAGTGCTTCGGTCATGCCCAAAGGGAGGCAGACCATCGCGCGCTTGGATTCCACTGGCCAACCCAATTCCTTTTGCAGAACCGACTTATTACGTACCTTCTGATCGAGGGTTTTTTGTGTGTAGCGTGCCGTAATGTGGGTGTCTGTTTCGGGGGACCAGAGGTTCGGCATGGGGTGTGTATGAATCCTAATATTGTAGCGGAAAACGGGGAGTTCGAGAAGGGCTATGGGGTTGCAAAAAGAGGGGAGTGGTATGAGATTCGAGTGTCGGGATATCCGGGTATCCGGATATCGGATATCTCGCTATTCGAGTACTCTACGGATGTCTATGGATCACCTCGTTCTCATCGACGGTCATCATTTAATGTATCGCGCCTACTGGGCGATTCCGCGGACGCTCAAAACCAAGGCAGGGGAGCAGAGCAACGCCGTCTTCGGCGTTATCTCCATGCTGCTTTCAATCCTTGCCAAAGAACAGCCCACGCATCTTCTGTTTTGTTTCGACGAGGGGGAGGACACGTTCCGTCATCAGGAGGCGAAGGAATATAAGGAGGGAAGAGCGGAGACTCCCGATGACTTCTACGTGCAGATCCCGAGGATCATCCAGGGCATCGAGGCGTTTGGGTTCAAACACATCAGCGATAAGCGCTACGAAGCCGATGATTACCTCTGCGTCTATGGACGGCAGGGGAAGAAGACTGGCGCGCAGGTGACGATCGTCACGGGAGACAGAGACGCATTCCAGATCGCAGACGAGGGGATCCGCATCGCGATTCCCCACAAAGGCTACCAGGCGGCGGAGTACCTGGGACCGGTGGAAATCTTTGCGAAGTACGGCATCCGCCCCGACCAGGTTGCTGCCTACAAAGGACTCTGCGGCGATGCTTCCGATAACCTTGCGGGCGTCACCGGCATCGGTCCGAAAACTGCCGCGGAGCTCATACAGAAATTTGGTACCCTCGCAGGCATCTACGAGCACATCACAGAGATCCGTCCCGCGCTGCGGATCAAGCTCGAGCGAGACCGTGAGTCGGCGTTTTTCTGCGAGCGCATGGCAACCCTGCTCACTGACCTCGATCTCCCCACGCCCGTCGATTCCCTGGTACTCACCAGCCTCCCGGTAGACCCCGTTTTTGACTTCCTCCGGGCGATGGAATTCACGCTCCTTGAGAGGCGCTTTCGGGCGATGCTCGGTACGGACTACGGGAAGCAGATTTTCGCTCCGTCCGCGCTTGCGGATGCTCCGACTCCGGTGAAGAAGGAGCAGATGGTGTTGTTTTAGCTGCTCAGCTTGTTCATATTTCGTACTCATCGTATTTCGCACCCTCCCAAATCTGTATACATAATTTGTAACGTCGCAACTGCTTGCGAAAATATTTGAGTAGAGTTTGTGCTCAATCATTGCCCTACTGAGTACCAAAGATGCTCAAACGCCCCTTGCGTCTCAAAATGACGCGCCGTTAGACTTCTCTCCGTTCTCCCCGCCGTAAGCGGCGCTTGCGGTTGATCTCTTTCCAAAAACTTCTATGCCTAAAGAGCGGGTCCTTGCCAGCTTGGATATCGGAAGTGCGAAGATTCGCACGGTTGTTGCTGTAGCTGATGCGGACAGCGAGGGCGGTGTACCCAATGTTATCGGTGTCGGCATCTCGCCGTCGCTTTGCATGCGCAAGGGTCATGTGATTGATGTGGAGGAACTCATTCACAACATCATCTCCTCCCTCGAGGACGCCGAGCGCATGGCGGGGGTGCCGATCAACCATGTCTTCGTCGGCATGAGCGGAGCGCACATCGAGTCGTTTGACAGCCGTGGAGTGATCGCAATCTCGGGTCCCGAGATCACCGTCGAGGACGTTGCCCGCGTGATCGATGCTGCCCAAGCGGTGAGCATCCCTGCCAACCACAGGATCTTGCACATCGAACCCAAGGCCTACGCGGTCGACGAGCAGCACGGGATCAAAAACCCCGTGGGGATGACCGGCATCCGTCTCGAGGTGGAAGCACACATCATCACCGGTCACGTGCAGCATGTGAAAAATCTGGAAAAGTGCGTGGATCAGGCGGGTGTGGATATTGACGCCATCGTTCCGGCGACCATCGCTTCATCGGAGGCCGTCCTCACGAAGCGCCAAAAGGAACTCGGCGTCGTGGTGATCGACGTGGGGGCAGGATGCACGAGCATTGCGGTGTTTGAAGAAGGGACCATCCTGCATTCGGTCTGTCTTCCCATTGGGGGGGAAAGTGTCACGAATGACATCGCGATCGGACTCCGGACCAGTATCGATACTGCGGAGAAGATCAAGATCGAATTCGGATCGGTTCTTCCCCAGGAGATTGCCGAGCGCGAAATGATCGATCTTTCCTCCGTGAGCAAGGTGGATACGCAGACGGTGAGTAAGCGCTACATGGCGGAGATCATGCAGGCGCGGTACTTCGAAATCTTCTCGCTCGCAAAAGAACAGCTCAAGTTGATCGGTCGCAGCGGCATGCTCCCCGCAGGTGCCATCCTCACTGGAGCCGCGGTCAAAGCTCCCGGTGTCCTCGATCTTGCCCGCGATACCCTGGGATTGCCGGTGCAGATGGGATTTCCTGTCGACATCGGTGGCGTCATCGAGAAGGTCGATGACCCGGCCTATGCCACCAGTCTCGGTACCCTTATATGGGGTATGCGTGAAGGTGACCGCTTCGGTCGCACTGGAGGGGTGCACATGAAAAAGGCGCTGCAGAGTGTCGGAACGTGGTTTAAGAGCTTACTTCCGTAATCCTTTGGAGACGTCCCAACGGGACGTCTCTACCTATTCCCTCCTCTTCCCTCCTCTCGTTTCCCTTCGTTTATTACCCCCATTCCCATGTCCGACACACTCCGTTCCCTCTTTTCCGGCTCCAAAAGCAGTAGTTCCAGCTCTGGGGCGCATTCCGCTTCCTCGGTTACCACGCAGGAAGTCCGCCCGGATATGTCCCCCGGAGCAGATATCCGCGTGCTTGGTACCGGTGGCGCCGGCAGCAATGCGGTGAAACGTATGGTGGAAAACAAAGTCCAGGGGGTCGAATTCATCGCGGTGAATACCGACATCCAGGCGCTCTACCATAACCCGGCGGGCAAGAAGATCACGATCGGTCGCGGGACGACCCGCGGACTTGGCGCGGGAGCCAATCCCGACATCGGTAAGCGTGCTGCCGAAGAGAGCTCCGAAGAGATCAAGGCGGCGATTGATGGCGCGGACATGCTCTTCCTTACTGCGGGGCTCGGCGGCGGAACGGGGGGTGGATCGATTGCCGTGATGGCGGAGCTCGCTAGGGGCATGGGTATTCTCACGGTTGGCGTCGTCACGAAGCCCTTCAGCTTTGAAGGTCTCAAGAGGAAGAAACAGGCCGAAGAGGCTTTGGCTAACCTTCGCGGAAAAGTAGATACCCTCATCACCATCCCAAATGACAAGATCCTCTCGCTCATCGACAAGACCACGCCTCTCACGGAGGCCTTTGCCATCGTCGATGAAGTGCTGCAGCACGCGATCGAAGGTATCTCGAGCATCATCACGGTCCACGGACTCGTGAACGTCGACTTTGCCGACGTGAAGGCAGTCATGAGCGATGCGGGTACAGCCCTCATGGGCATCGGCTACGGGACCGGCGACAGCCGCGCAGCGGAGGCCGCACGAGCCGCAGTGGATAGCCCCCTCCTCGAGCTTTCGATTAACGGTGCCAAGGGCATCCTCTTCAATATCACCGGTGGCACGGATCTCGCTATGTTCGAAGTCGACGAGGCAGCACGCATTATCACGGAGGCTGCTGATCCCGAGGCGATGATCATCTTCGGCGCGGTCATCGACGATGCCTACACCGGTCAGATCAAATGCACTGTCGTTGCTACAGGCTTTGACGCAGAACCGATCTCGACCGTGCAGTCCATCAACATGCCGCGCATGAAGAGCTTTGGCAGCCACCCCGTAGAGGCGGAGACGAAGCGCGAGGATGGTCGCTCTGTAGCGAATGTGGCAAAGACGACACTGGGAATTACCGAAGAGGAATTGGAGGTGCCGGCGTTTATGCGGAAGCCGATTAGTAAATAGGGATTCCCCCATTCCCCGACCCCTTCCCCCACGGGGGGAAGGGGAGCACTGTTTTACGAGTGAAGAAGCAATTTTCTTTCCTTTTTGCATGCATACAAAACACACACATCCCCCTCCTCCCGTGGAGGAGGGGTTAGGGGTGGGGGAATCTCTGAGGAAGGGGTCGGGGGATGGAGGAGGTGGAGGGGGTCAATGTGTCCCCGTACTCCCAAACCCTCCCCGTGTTTCCGCCCCGTGACTCTCCACTTCCACCCACTGCGCCGTTTCGACTTTTACAAATAATCCCTGCGCGATCCGCTCACCGCGTTCCACGGTCACCGGAGCATCAGAAATATTTTTTACCTGCACGAAGATTTCATCCTTCGGGCCATGGTAATCTCCGTCGATGACCCCAAGCGAGTGCGGGCAGATCAGGGCTTTTTTGCGGGGGAGGGAAGAGCGCGGAAAGATGAGCAGTGCGTAGCCTGCGGGAACCTGAACGATGACATTACCCGGCACCAGACCAATTGCTCCCGGTGCAATTGTTGTTGTTTCGCGTGTGACCAGATCAAAGCCCACGGCGCCTTTGGTGTGGTATTCTGGAAGAGGAAGGGTGGAGTCGATGCGTTGGATGGAGATTTGCATAGAGGAATGGAAAAAGTTACGGAGTTTCCCTGAGCATGCAATCGACATTCTCTTTGAGAGCAGGCAGATGTTGCTGAATGGTATCCCACACGATGATCAGGTCTGTATGAGAGTAATCATGCACAATGATATTTCGCATACCGATGATCTCTTTCCATGGAATGCCGCTGTGTGCATCTCTAAGATTCTTCGGTAGCCTTGAAGATGCCTCTCCGATGATCGAGATTTGTCGAATGACGGCATCTTGAGTCTTCATATCATCGAAAAACTGCTGTTTTCCCTGAGAAGTATATTCTGTGACTCGCGCGATAGCACCTAAGATGTCATCTAAATACACCCGTGGATTTTTCTTGTAACTATTCATAACGGGCGTGCATCGGCAAGGATACTGTCGCGTAATATCGGCTTGATAGACCGTTCGGGTACAACATCGACTTTTCGTTTCAGAGCATCCTCGAGGTCAATTTTCAGACCGGAAAGATCGAGGAGTGACATGTGCGCAGGTGGATCGATCAAGAGATCGATATCGCTATTCTTCCTTTCTTCTCCTCGAGCAAACGATCCGAAGATCCGTACATTTGTCGCGCCATGCTTCTTCGCTATGCGCAGCACCACCGGTCGAATCTTCGCCAACGCTGCGGAATGCTTTGCCTGTCTGGCCTCTGGTATTCGTTTCGTGGACATTGTGAAAAGGGGACAGTGTGGAGTGTATCACAGAATGGGATCCCACTGGTGCTACGAAGCACTCCAGCTGACGGTGCTCTAATGTCCTCCCCCATGGTCGTTGCCATGCTCACCATTCGCTCTCTTGAGGCGTTCCTGGCGGTTGAAGATGTCTTTGTGTGTTGCATAGTTCAGTTGAACCTCTCCTTCATTGATGAAATCGCCTTTCCTCTGTCGTAGAAGATTGATGAGTTTTGCCCCTTTGTCAGTATTGACTGCTTTGATGAGGGCGTTTTCGACGAGGCTACTCATTCTGAAGATGTGACCTCCACGCTTATCGTTTTGCCCCATGGTTTTTTCGTCTGTCACTTGATGCCCTTCATCATCCACTCCGAGATAATCCTTTCGGAACGTATCATAGTCTACTGCAGCACCCTCAAAATTTCTGAGGTTCTTTTCACCGAGCTCCGCTGCCATCTGTGGTCCGTATGCCTCGAAGACGGCATTAACGAGACTGTTGACGGGGTCGCGGTATTGTTTGGTCTTCAGACCGTTTCCCGATGGCATCGTTTCATTCTCGATTTCACGGAGGGATAATTTCGGACGGATACCGCCGTCGATGGCCTGACGCACGATGACGTTATCGTAGTGCGCAAAGGCCACGATGCGTTCTGCCAGATATTCGACATCGGATGGGGGAAGAGTCTGCCCGTTCTCGACTTTCTTCTCTGCGAGCATCCCGTATACCTTGAAGAGCGTGTTGTAGCCGACGTAGGCATTCTTGAGCCCCTCGGATGTTATACGCTGGATGGCTCCTGAGGAGACGATGAGGAAGTTGTTCCATCCTCCCTGGGTCATGTATCCGGTGACCATCGGAATGTCCTCGTGGTCGATGCCGTTTCCTAAGCGGCTGATCACTTTGGTTACGCGTGCGCGGGAGGCTTCGTCGTGTGCTACTTCCTCAATGAGGAATGCGGTGGTTTTCGGACCGGGCTTGAATCGCTTGGTTTTATCATGTTTGCTTTCGATCAGAGATTCTGCCAATTCCTCGATCTCTTTTGCGGTATTGTTCTGCTGGTAGAAATAGTCGATGTACGGGAATGTGGTTGTCGAGATCTTGCTATTGATGATGCTCAGTCTGTCGA
>MFXW01000056.1 GCA_001787585.1 Candidatus Peribacteria bacterium RIFCSPHIGHO2_02_FULL_53_20 | reverse complement strand
CTTCCTGCACATGCGAGGAAAGATCCTGCAGAGGCATGATCACGCCCGCGTCGGCTTCTCCGGCTTCGATGATGGTATTTCCGATGACGGTTTTGTCGTAGTGCTTCAAGATCGTTTCGCGGCTGCAACCATTGGGATGGATGAGCATCGAATTGAATACTTCGGTGATTGTGAATGTTGCAGGTTGCAGGTTGCAGGTTGCAGAGGAGCTGTTTTGCAACTTGCAACTTGCAACGGTAATTCGATTATCCATGCATTCAATAACCGGCTCCACTCGTTCAACAATCACAGCCTTCGTCGGACGTATGTATTGCAGTCCACCCGTGAGATCGACCGAGCGCGCTTCGCAGACGATTTCTCCTTTATGGTGCAGCCGGTAGATGCCGCTGCCATTTACTTTTCCAATGACACTTGCGCGAGCACCTTCGGCAACGCTCGGAAGATCCCAGTCGATGTTGTAGTGCTTGAGGATATGCGCCGTGAGATCGGGGTGGACGACCCAGCACAGACGTTCCTGTGTTTCCGCGCATCCGATGACTTCTGGTGGGAGATTGGGAATGGCGACGTGCACCTTTTCCAGATCAATCTCCGCGCCGAACTCGCGACCTGCAACTTGTTCCACTGTGGCGCAGACATTTCCTCCCGCGCCGTGGTCTTTGAAACTCACGCGGTGAAGATTCTTTGTTGCTGCGAGCCAGTCAAAGAGCGCGTAGGTGGATGCGAGGAGATGGCGCTCGAGGAAAGGATTGGGCTCCTGAACGGCGCCGCTGTTCTGTTCTTTCTTATCGGCTTCCATCGATGCCGATGCAAAAGACGCGCCTCCGAATCCCGAGTGGTCTGTGGGTTTTCCGATCACTATGATGTCGTAGCCGATCTTCGCTGCTTCCTCGGGCACGACGCTATGGATGATTTCATCTTCGTGAACGATGCCGACGGCTGCGGCATTCACAAGGCAGTTGCTGTTATAGGCAGCATCGAAAACGGTGTCTCCGCCGAGATTCGGAACACCGAGCGGATTTCCATATCCCGCGATGCCACGCGTGACTTCCTTCGCAATCGTCCGCGATTCTTCGGACTGTAAGTCGCCGAGCCGCAGCATATCCAGCGCTCCGATTACCCGTGCGCCCATGCACACCACATCACGAACCACACCGCCGACACCCGTGGCTGCTCCTTCAAAAGGAACTATCTGGCTTGGGTGATTATGCGATTCATGCGAAATGACGAGTCCCCAACGTTTTCCTTTGGGAGTATCGGTGATTGCAACGATGCCGCTGTCTTCGCCGGGTCCGAGAATGACGTGCTTGCCGGTCGTTGGGAAGGTCTTCAAAAATCGTCGTGAAGATTTGTACGAACAGTGTTCCGACCCCTGCACGCCCCAGATCGTCGCTTCCGTGAGCGTCGGATCGCGCTTCAGCATCGTGCAGATTTTGCGTGCTTCCTCTACCGCGAGACCGATGCGGTGTTTTTTGAGCAGAGCCGCAACTTCCGCATCGGATGATGGAGAGAAGGGAAGCAGGGGGGCCAGTTGCGGGTTGCTGGTCGATCGACTCATGGAGGAGAAGTATGGAGATTATGCATGAAAACAGTATGTGGACGCACGGGGAATTCGGTACAGTCATACTCTTTACTTCTCTTATAAAAGATATGAAATGAAAGAGATTGATGTACCCGAATATTATGGCTATGCAGCGGCTCATTTCGAATATGTCTTCAATTTAGCGACAAGGTTGGCAGACGTATTTGGTGTTCCTGAGGAAATGGGAGAATGTTATCGGGGGATTGATTGGACTAGCAGCAAGCTTGCTATTCAACAGAGACTGTCCGATCCAATGTATCATGACGCCCTTGCTGTAGTGAGTGCGGCGCGAGGTCTTCAGAAAGGGGAATATTTTTCGGATGTTGTCTTGGAATTACAGAATCGACACAAGGTTCGTAGCCGTCTTGGAGCTTTGTTTAATGCATCTCAATTGTTACGAAAAAATTCGGAACTTCGCCAGGAGATTAATCAACTGCTTGATAAATTTAAAGAAAGCTATCAAGTTCGTCTGCTACCCTAGCTCCGTGTTCGCATTTCTCCACAGACACCTTGGCCAGCACCGCATTATTGGCGGAGCCCTGGTTTTAGCGGTCACGCAATTTGGTGCATCCCTTGCGGGTCTCATACGTGATAACGTTCTTGCTTCCACCTTCAGTGCGCGTGGAGAAATCGGTGTCGTAGATGCCTACATCGCCGCATTCCGGCCGAGTGATTTTTTGCTGCAGGTCTTCATTCTCTCCGCTATCGGTGCGGTGCTCGTTCCGATGCTCGCGGGTTACCGAGAGAAGGGTAATCAGAAAGAATTGGACAATCTTCTTGGGGGAGCCATGGGTACCGGCGCACTTCTCTTTAGTGTGATGGCGTTGATTCTCGCAATCTTCATGCCGCGCATCGCGCCGTATTTGGTGGAATTCACGGGTGAACAACTCCAGATCTATATCCATTTCGCGCGCATCACGCTCCTGACGAATCTTCTCTTCGTCTTTGGCAACGTCTACGGTCAGTATTTAATAACAATCCAGCGGTTCTGGATCTACGGACTCACGCCGATTCTCTACACAGCGGGAACGATTCTCGGAACGATCTTTCTCACACCTCTCCATGGCGCGTACGGACCGATCCTCGGAACCCTTGGTGGAACCATAGTCTTTGTAGCACTGCGACTCTGGGCAGTGCGTGATTCCGGCGCCACCATCAAGATTCGCTTCTGGCATCCGGATATCGCGGAGATGGGTCTTCTCATGCTCCCGCGGATGGCTGCACTGGGAGCGGCACAATTACAATTATTATTCTTCGATAAGTTTGCCTCTGGACTCGACCAGGGATCGGTGATGCTCAACGCCTACGCGCGGAATTTTCAGTCCGTGATTGTGGGAGTTGCAGGTATCGCGGTCGCGCAGTCCGCTTTCGCATTACTGAGCCAGGCTGCGGCTCGCAATGAGCGAAAACGTTTCCTGATTTACCTGCGCAAAGGATCAGGGTTGCTCCTGCTTGTGACGATCCCCGGAGCAATCGCTTTGTCTCTTCTTGCGCCGATCGCTGCGCGCCTCGTCCACATAACACAATTCCTTCCGGTATTTCGCACGATTCTCTGGGTCTATGCCATCAGTATTCCCTTCGAAAGCCTGAATCATCTTCTGCTCCGCGGGTTCTATGCGACCAAGCACACGCTGACACCTGCAATTGTCATGGTTTTGAGCGGCGTGATCGCAGTCGGTTCTTCGTGGTGGCTGTTGCCGACATTGGGTGTACAAAGCCTGGGGATCGGTTATGCCGCAGGAGCCGTTGCAATGACGATTCTGCTTGCGATTCTTTTGCCGCAGCGTTTGCGGTCTCTGGAAATGCGCGCGTTGCTGCAAGATGACGCTGCTACCGCCGGACCTCAAACGACGTGAAGTATTCTTCGGGAACGTTCTTCACAGTCACATTCTCCACTCGAGCGACTGTCGGTCCTTTGTGGCACCACGATTGGAATAGTTCCAAGTCTTCCGGTGATCCTTCGGCATGGATTTCCACATTGCCGTCTTCGGTATTGCGGACCCAGCCAGCGATGTTCAATGCATCCGCTTGCTGCTTTGCAGTTTTGCGGAAAAAGACGCCGTGGACGGAGCCGGTGATGATGATCCGAATGGCTGGCATGCGTTATTTCTTCCGCACCTGCGTGAAGTCCAATTCCACCCTTCGACAAGCTCAGGGTCTTTCCGAATTTGAAGTAGAACACTACTTCTTCCTAACCTGCGTAAAGTCCAACTCCACCGGCGTTTCGCGATCGAAGATGAGCACCATGACGGTGAGTTTGCCCTTGTTCACATCGACCGAGTCCACGGAACCTTCGTAGTTCTTGAAGGGACCGTCGACGATGATGACAAGATCGCCCACTTGGAAGTCCGATTTGAACTTCGTCTGCTGCTCGCCGATGCGTCTCTCGATGATGCCGAATTCCTCCGGGGTGACGGGGACCGGGATGTTGCCGGAGCCCACAAAGCCTGTGACGTTCGGAGTGTTTCGCACGAGATACCACGAGTCATCGGTTACCGTCATATCCACGAGTACATATCCCGGAAAGAGTTTCTTTTCCTCCTCAACTGGCTGGTTCTTCTTGAATGTGAGTTGCTTCTCTTTTGGCACGCGCACATCAAAGACATAGTCCTGCATGCCGAAGGAATCCACGCGCTGCTTGAGGGCCGCAGCAACAGCATCTTCGTATCCTGCGTAGGTGTGCACCACATACCAATTTCTTCCGGCATTAGGATCTTGCTTTGGCATGGGAAATTAGAAGGAAAGGGAAAGCATGACGTCCAAAGTTTTTGCGAGGATGAAATCGATCAGACCGAATACCGCAGCGCAGGCTGCGGTAAAGGCGATGACGATGATGGAGAGACGTATAGCCTGCTGGCGAGTGGGCCAGCGGGTGTGTCGCAGCTCTTCAATGGCTTCCGTGATGTAGCGATGGATGGCATTCATAGAGTTTTGCGGTGACCTGAAAAAACCCCTCCCGAGGCTGTGCATACATAATACCGGCTATTGAGCGTGATGCAAGTGGTTTTTTGAATGGTTCGAGATCGGAATATCCGGGTATCCGGATATCCGATATTCGGTTTGAGGTGTTAGAAGCTGTAGCTGGGTACTTCTAGAACATGGATCTTACTAATCGGTAGCGCCACAAACCATACTTTTCCCTTCACATCTTTATCCGGTACAAAAGCAGAACCGCTGTTCTGAGTGCCAAAACTTCTGCTATCCAAACTGCCCTGGCGGTTATCGCCGAGGAGAAAGTAGTGACCCTCGGGAACGGTAAAGCGTTGTTCTCCGGTATTGCCGCTGTTCGGGGGATGCGCGTAGGTGTGTCCGGCGTTGTGATTGTTTAAATAGGGCTCGGAAAGCTCTACGGCTTTTTCGGACTCCGGCGTTTTCAGATACACCTTACCGCTCCGGATAATGACTTCGTCTCTGGGGATGCCGATGATGCGCTTCACGTAGTGCTTCTTGTGATCACTCGGCGGGCGGAACACGACGACATCGCCGCGGGTGGGGTCTCCGATGAAATAGGCGAGCTTATTGATGATGATGTATTCCTTGTGTTCAAGCGTATCGAGCATGGAAT
>MFXW01000055.1 GCA_001787585.1 Candidatus Peribacteria bacterium RIFCSPHIGHO2_02_FULL_53_20 | reverse complement strand
CGCGAACTCGCTCCTCGCTGCGGCTCGTCGCTCAGACAGCGCGCTTTTTTGCGCCCTGCTCACGGGATGCGTGACGGCGCTTTTCCAATGCGACCATCCACTTTTTTCTCAAAATGAAGCAGATACGTGAAATTGTTGCAGAAGCATCCAATCTAACTATCCCTCTCCCTTTGGGAGAGGGTTGGGTGAGGGCGGTATAATGGGTGAGGGATTATTTTTTGAGAATCATCATCCTCTTCTCCCCAGACCGTATCTCCTCCTTCACTCCCGTCCAATCATGGATGGCGGCGATGAGGACATCGTAGGCGTATTTGTATCCTTCGCCGCGGCGGGTGCCGGGGTCATTCACGATGAATTCATTGCGGTCGTACCCCGTGATGACGAGCATGTGGTACCAGGGACCTTCGCCGGAGAAGTAGGGATTGCTGAGATCGCGTCCTGCGGCAGGAACGATCACCGGGTACCCTGAAACAAGGAGCTCTTTGATTCGTTCGACGGTGACTGTGTCTTCGATGACCGGCGCAAAGCCGTAGTAATTCTTCGCGATATCGCCGAGTTCCGTGAGCGTTACGTCCTGCCCGTAACCGTGATTCTCTTCCCAACGAATGAGTGCGAGAAGATCGCGGTCGGCGTCATCGGGAGGAATTGCTCCGTCTTTGTCTCCTTGTAGGAAACGATGAACCATGAGAAGTGACGCCTCTTCACACGCTTCCTGATACGGATCATCCCAGTTGGCATGCGGTGCCTGGGACATGAAGGGCACCGGAATCTGGAACGTGCTCGGTAACGCATTCTTTGAAGAGTGCTGCGGACGGGGAAGTGCGATGCTCGACGGGGGATTTTGGACTGCGGGAGCAGCGGATCGGTTGTCGAGAGTTGATGCAGAGCTTTCCTCGGAGGAATCCAATTGTTCCCAGCGCGGTTGATTGCGAGCGTCTTGTGCCCGCGTACAGCCCGCGAGGAGCGGGAGAACAAGCGCGATCATGAAGATGGCTGAACGCATGTGTTTGCAGTATAATAGAAGACGAATTGCACGGTTATTCCTTATCGGTACATTCTCTGACTCTTCCACCTATGAAGCTCTTCCTCGATACCCTGCAGTACAGTTCGCTTCGCTCACTGACTTCAGGGCAAGCCGCCACCCCTTCTTAACTTTCTATGAAATTATTTTTGGATACAGCAAATGTAGACCAAGTCAAAGAGATTGCCGCATGGGGCGTTCTTGATGGCGTGACGACGAATCCGTCTCTCGTTGCTAAAGAAGGGAAAGACTTCGAAGAGACCGTGATGGCGATGTGCAATCTCGTTCCCTGTGTCTCCGCGCAGGTCACAGCGACCGATTTCGATGACATGGTACTTCAGGGAAAGGTATATGCCTCATGGCACAAGCACGTTGTCGTAAAAGTGCCGATGACGACTGAAGGGCTCAAGGCGATTCATCATTTTACGAATCACGGCATCAAGACCAATACCACACTCGTCTTCTCCGTGCCTCAGGCAATTCTGGCTGCCAAAGCTGGCGCGACGATGATCAGTCCGTTTATTGGAAGATTGGATGATATTGGGGAAGATGGCATGGGGCTCATCGCAGAGATCATGGATGCATGGCAGTGGAATCGGTTCAAGACAGAAGTGCTTGTCGCTTCCACCAGGCATCCGCGGCACATTGTTGAGGCTGCAAAATTAGGAGCACATATCTGCACAGTGCCGTATGAAGTATTCAAGAAGTTACCGATGCATCCATTGACCGATAGCGGGTTGAAGAAATTTTTGGAGGATTGGAAGAAGGTGCAGAAAAATTGAGAATTCTCAAATCTTCATGTATCCCTCTGATTCCAACTGCGTACAATGAGTTCTGCATGCTCTCGGATGCGTGCTATTCGTTCATGGAAAATCTTACACATGGTAATATTTAGTGCCACATCGGGCAATCGGATTGTGCTGTCCGATGGAACGTACTGCTCGAGATCACGCAGTCTATTTTCTGCAGCTCTACGAACATCTGCCTTTAACACATATAAATCTTCCATGACATGGTCCGCTTGTTCAACGAGGTCTTTCGTCATGGACGGATCTTCTGCAAATTGAGTGGCTTCATTGAATAACGGATTGAGCACATCATCGAGAATTGCCACACCATATCGTAATAGTTCAGTGCATGTGCTAGTGTACATAATAGGAGAATAGAATGCCGGTGTGTTTTGTACAGAACATTTCCTTGGAAAAAGAAGGGTGAATCATTTGCGGTATGTTCGATGCGTTAGTGCCCAAAAAAAGATTCTGCAACCGGAATGTTTTCTTGGAACAGCATATCCGAAAGCTGTAAGCTCTTGTCATGCAACTAGGAGTTATCGGCCTCGGCACCATGGGTGCAAATCTTGCCCGTAATGCTGCATCGCGTGGCGTAGAAGTTTCTCTTTTTAATAGAACCCGTGAAAAAACCGACAGTTTCATTGCATCCTATGGCGGAAAAGGAAAATTTATGCCTTGTATCACCATCGCGGAATTTGCAAAAAGCCTAAAGCGCACTCGCGTCATTCTTCTAATGGTCCAGGCAGGATCGGCGGTGGATGCCGTGCTCAAAGAACTTACGGAATATCTGGATGACGGGGACATCATCATCGACGGAGGAAACAGCCTCTACCGCGACACGGAACGACGGATCAAAGAAATGGCGGAGAAAGGAATCCGTCTCATCGGTATGGGTGTGAGTGGCGGAGAAGAGGGAGCACTCAAAGGTCCGAGTATGATGCCGGGGGGAGATGGGAAAGCGATACGCGAAGTATTACCGTTACTGCAATCGATGGCTGCCGATGATGGTCTTGGTGGCAAATGCGTAACGCACATCGGGCCTAAGGGAGCCGGTCATTTCGTGAAAATGGTCCATAACGGTATCGAGTATGCGGTGATGCAGCTCATTGCCGAGATCTATGATGTGCTCAAAACGATCGGTGGATATACCGATGCGCAACTTGCGGAGACGTTTGCAGCATGGAACACGCTTCCGGAACTGCAGTCCTTTCTCGTCGAGATCACGGGAACAATTTTCCAAGCGAAAGATACAAAATCAGGCAAGGCGCTCGTCGATATGATTCGTGATAAGGGCGGACAAAAGGGCACGGGGAAATGGACCGTCGCTGCGGCGATGGAATACGGAGTACCTGTGCCGGCGATTACAGCTGCAGTGGAAGCACGTATTCTTTCCAGTAACGCTGCGCTTCGATCGGAAGGAAAGAAGTTTTCCCATGTCATTGATATTCATGATCCGCTGCCGAGACCGATGAAACTGCGTTCGCTCTGTGCAGCGACGCTCGAGCTCGGCGTTCTTCTTGCATACCATCAGGGATTTGCGCTGATCAAAGCTGCGAGTGATGCGGAAGGTTGGAAAGTAGATCTCGCGGAAACCGCACGCATCTGGCGTGGAGGGTGCATTGTCCGGTCGCAGGCGCTTGCAATATTTCAGGATATGTACAAAGAGCGATCCTCTGGTCGGGATCATTTCCTGCATCGCCTTGGCGGAGAACGGCAACTCGATCTGCGGCGCATTGTTGGGATTGGCGTGAGCAGGGGATTGCCGCTACCGGCGCTTTCCGGCTCATTAACCTATCTGGATGCCCTCCATCGCGATTGGCTTCCGCAGAATCTTGTCGTTGCCCAGCGGGATTTCTTTGGAGCGCATGGATTTGAGCGAACCGACAGAGATGGTGTTTTTCATGGAGAGTGGAAACGAAATTGAGAATTACATTCTCAATTCTCAATTTTCCATTTTCAATTTTTCGCAACCATCGCTGCCCCCACCATCGCCGCATCCTCTCTTTTGGCAATCGCCAGCTCCGGCAGCGGTACACCCGGCAGCATCCATTTCTGTAATTCCGCAGCAATCTCGTCGAGATGCGGCTGCAGCGCTCGCCCAGCGCTCCCCCCAAAGATGATGATCGATGGATCAAGGAGATGCGTAAGACTCGTACACATCCATGCGACTTCCTCGAAGACCTGTGGCTGAAGAAACGAGCACACGGCTCCCTCGAGATACTCTTCTGGTCGCTTCGCTTCTTTACAGCGCAGTCCCATCGCGGTCCCGGAGAGGAATTGTTCTACATCGCCACGGGGATGTGGCATGGGATAGGGCGTTTCGCCGGGACGTAAAAGCATGTGTCCGATCTCGGCTGCGTAGCCGTGCGCTCCGGAGAAGATTTTGCCGTCCAAGATGATCCCTCCGCCGACGCCCGTCCCGAGCGTGATGCCAATCACGACGGATTTTCCCTTCCCGGCGCCGAGCGTCGCTTCCGCAAGCGCGAAGCAGGTGGCGTCATTTTCAAATGTTACCGGAAGTCCGAGCGTGACCGAGGCATGGGCAGGGGTTACGCCTTCCGCGCCGGGAATGTTGGGTAGCCTGAGAATGTTCCCTTGTGGCTTTTTCACGAGTCCCGCAACGCCTATGCCGACGGCGCTCGTGCTTCCTGTCCTAAGCCTTTTTACGAGCCCTGCCATCGTCGTGAGGGCATATTGAAATCCCTTCTTCGCATGTGTGGATGCGGATGCTTCGGCTTCACACAGCCATGTATGTGTGTCGTATCGTCCCGCAGCGATTTTTGTTCCTCCGCAATCGATGCCGATGACTGTGCGTGGCATAGGGGTATCGTATCATCCTCCCTTCGGAAAAAATTGTGATTCTCATATTGTGATATACAATGACAAGGATGAAGTACTCTGCCCGCTTGCAGGACACTCTGCACAAAGCTTCGATTGTTGTTCTCGTCACGGCGCCGCTTCTGGGCATTGCTACGGCAATGATCTTTGCTTGGCAGCGGATCTTCTTCCCGCGGGATCTGGTTCTCCTTCTTGTGATCCACACGCTCGCATGCATGGGCATTACGGTCGGCTACCACCGGATGCTCACGCATCAGGGATTTTCCGCTCCTGCGTGGCTTCGGATGATCATTCTGATCTGCGGTGCGATGGCGTTTGAAGGAACTCCAACGCAGTGGGCGGCAACACACATCAAGCACCATGCGCACTCCGACGAGGAAGGGGATCCCCATAGCCCTCTCGAGGGTTTCTGGCATGCGCATATCGGCTGGCTTTTTGCACGGACGAATTTCCCGGAAGCACGCACATATGCACCGCATTTGCTCCAGGATCCCGTCGTGCTCTTCGTGAGTCGCACGACACCATTCTGGATGGCGCTCTCGCTCTTCGTTCCCTTTGTGCTCGGAGGCTGGACGGGATTTGTATGGGCGGGGCTCGTTCGGGTCTTTTGCACAACGCATATCACTTGGAGTGTGAATTCTGTCTGCCACACCTTTGGGAGCCGCGAGTTTGAAACGACGGATGCGAGTCGCAACCATTGGCTTGTCGGTCTCCTTGCGTATGGGGAGGGTTGGCACAACAACCATCATGCATTTCCCCGGAATGCCTTTCATGGCATGCGTTGGTGGCAGGTGGATTGCTCGGGACTCTTCATTCGTTTCTGTGAAAAAATCGGTCTCATGACGGAGGTGCAGCGCGTGACACCGGAAGCGGCGGAGGCACAGCGTGTTCGCGCACTCCGGACCCGTGGCACGATCGAGATTCTCCGGATGCAGCTCCAGTACTCTGCGGAATCTGCGCAGGCGGAAATCGAGCGTATTTTTCAAACGAGCATCGCGACCGTCGATGACAGGACTCTGCACACGCGGATGATGGAGTATCTTCAACGCCTCTCGGAAATTCGCCGCTCCGTCTCTTCGCCGATGTTCCTCAAGCGACCGCGTCTTGAAGGTTATGCCGCGCAGATCCAGACGCTTCTGGAGCAGGCGCGCGCGATGGCGCGACAGACGGGGGCGGCGTAGACGAGGAAGCAGAAGCTTCCTCTGAATCTTCTATTGCGCAGCACCAGCATACCCTTGGCGAATCATCCACTTTGCGCTTTCCAGTACAGGGATGATGCTGAGTGCCAGTGCGACGATGATTCCCCAATCGCGCAGGGACAGCGCAAACGTGCCAAAGGCGATCTGAAGGAACGGGACGTAGACGATGGCGAGAAGAAGTGCGAGTTCCCAGAGGATTGCTCCATTGAGCCAGCGGTTACGGAAGGTTCCTTTGAGCGCAGAGATGTGGTCCGAGCGGAAGTTGTAGGCTTTTACGAATTCTGCAACGACGAGCAGGACGAATGCCATGGTCATCGATTCTGTGATGCTGCGACCTGAATGCAGAGCCCACTGAAATATTCCGAGGATCAGGATTGCGAGCCAGACGCTTCCCGTGAGCATCAGAGTGATCATGCGGCGAGTGAAGATACCCGTCCGGGGATTGCGCGGTCGCTGCAGCATCAGGTCAGGCTCAGGAGGATCTACCGCGAGCGCGAGTGCGGGAAAACCGTCCGTTGCGAGGTTCAAGTACAGCAGCTGCACGGCAGAGAGGGGAAGCGGCCAGCCGAGCATTGTCGCGAAGGTCATCACGATGATCTCGCCGATATTGCTGCTGAGGAGATACATCAGATATTTTTTGATATTTCCGAAAATGCCGCGACCTTCCTCCACCGCGGCGACGATCGAAGCGAAGTTGTCATCCGTGAGTGTCATCGCCGCCGCTTCCTTCGTCACGTCGGTTCCCGTGATGCCCATGGCGACGCCGATATCCGCTTTTTTGAGTGCGGGAGCATCGTTCACGCCGTCTCCGGTCATGGCAACGATGTGCCCCTGCGCCTGAAGAGCGGTGACCAGGCGTAATTTATCTCCCGGTGAGACGCGCGCGAAGACGGCTATATGTGGAAGTGACTGATCCAATTCTTCATCGCTCATTTTCTCGAGCTCCAGCCCCGTAGCGACTTTTTCATTGGTGAGAATACCCAATTCCTTCGCGATGGCCTCCGCTGTCACCGGGTGATCGCCGGTGATCATAATGACGCGGATACCGGCATCATGGCATTCGCGAATCGCACTGCGGACCTCCGATCGTGGCGGGTCGATCATCCCTACAAGCCCAATGAACTTCATCCCGGTGGATGCTCCCGCCAGATCGGTGTCTCCCTTCCGTGCGATTGCGAGAACGCGCAGTGCTTGCGAAGCCATGGCGGTCGCTGCTGTGAGAATATCTTTGCGCTGAGAATCGCTGAGCGATTCTTCCCCCACTTCTCCCCAGATGCGATTGCACAGAGGCAGGAGCATTTCCGGAGCCCCCTTCGCGTAGGCGATCGGTCCAGATTCGGTCTTGTGCAGCGTCACCATGCGCTTGGTTTCGGAGGTGAAGGGGATTTCGCCGATGCGCGGCGCCTGCTTCTCCAGATCTCCGCGAAAGAGGCCTGCCTTTGCCGCGGCGACGACCAATGCGCCTTCTGTCGGATCTCCTGCGATATCAAACGAATCTTCTTCCTGGATCAGGCGTGCATCCGAAGAGAGGACGCCTGCGCGCAGCAGTTCGAGGAGTCCGTCATGAGGTTGTACTTCCTTGCCGTCCTCGGAAAAGCTTCCGACCGGAGCGTACCCGGCACCCGATATGTCGTAGAGTTTTTGTACGACCCAAATCTTGCGGATCGTCATTTCATCTTTCGTCAGCGTTCCCGTCTTATCTGTGCAGATCACCGACGTACAGCCGAGCGTTTCCACTGCAGGCAGCTTGCGGATGAGCGCATGGCGGCGAACCATTCGCTGCACGCCGATCGCGAGCGAAATCGTCACCACGGCGGGGAGGGCTTCAGGTACTACGGCGACCGCGAGCGCAATGCCGAAGAGGAAAATATCAATGAGCGTGTCGCCCCGGTACCAGCCGATGGCGCTGATGACCATCACGACGCCGAAGGCGAGGTGAGCAAGTGCCTTCCCCACGCGGTCCAGATTCTGCTGCAGTGGCGTCTCCTCGCTCTCCACGTTCTGGAGCATTGCCGCGATCTTCCCGAATTCGGTCTGCATGGCTGTCGCTATGACGACTGCCTTCCCGCGTCCGTGGCTCACCGATGTGCCGCCGTAGACCATATTCCGGCGATCTCCGACCGGGGCATTGGCATCGGCGATGGCTTCGATATCCTTCTCCGTCGGCAGTGATTCGCCGGTGAGTGCGGCTTCTTCCGTCCGCAGGTTCGCTTCATGAATCAACCGCGCATCGGCGGGAATCCGATCCCCAGCTGCAAGCAAGATGATGTCTCCAGGGACGAGATCAATTGCCGGTATCTCGCCCTCCTCTCCGCTCCTGATCGCCTTTGCCGTGGGTGCCGCCATCTTCTTCAGTGCTTCCATCGCGTTTTCCGCGCGGTATTCCTGGACGAATCCGAGGACCACTGCAAGCAGCACAATCGCCGCGATGGTGATCGCCTCCACTTTTTCACCGAGAAATCCCGAGAGTGCTGTGGCGATCAGCAGGATGATCACGAGCAGGTTCTGGAACTGCGCGAAAAAGAGTCTCCACGGAGACACGCGTTTTGATACTTGCAGACGATTTTCCCCGTATTCCTTCAAGCGCTCTGCAGCTACTTCCTCTGAAAGCCCGTGATCGGCGTGGGTAGAGAGAAGATCGAGGACGCGGTCAGGAGAAAGCGTGTGCCAAGTTTCATGCGGAGGTACGGATCGTATTAGGGTCTGCGAAGAATATGTGGATGGGTGCATGCGGACATTCTCTCGAAATTTGACGCAATCGGAAAGGCTCTTCTTCTTTACGAAATCTCCTAGCCCAGGTTGTTCTCTTTCTCATATACTGCATCTGCCACGGAGAGGTGGCCGAGCGGTCGAAGGCACCACACTGCTAACGTGGCAGGCCCTTAAAAGCCTCGAGGGTTCGAATCCCTCCCTCTCCGCCAACATGTTTTTGGGTTTTAGTGAACCTAATCAGTATGAAACGCATTTCCCCCACTGCACTTCAGGCTCTCAAAGAAGCCCTTGTGCATATCTATTGGTATAAACGTGACTTACGTGGTTTTCTGCAAAATGCTTTTTCCAATCCCTCTTTGCTGAACTCTGTAAATTGGGATGACAATAAGCGTTCTGTTGTAGATGCTTTAGTCAGTCATCTCGCAAGTCATCCTGAGATATATCAAAATGAAGTACTTGATCTTATGGTGGAAGTATCTCGCATTGAAGACTTTTCCCATTTGGAGCGAATTGAAGTTGATGGAAAAGAGAAAGCGGAAAAGGCACGTAGTTCCGTGGTTGCCCTGAAAAATATTGTAGGTACGTTTGGACAATCTCTGGATGAAAAAAGAGCAGGAGAAGAAAGGAAGTTAGAAAGGCAAACAAAAACTGAAAAACTCACTCTAGTGAAAGAGCAGCGCGAAGGCTTGTTGAAAGTTTATCAGCAACTTGTCATAGAACCTGATGCCCAAAAGCGAGGTTATGCGATGGAGAAATTAATGAAGCAGGTTTTCGATCTGTTCGATCTGGATCCAAGAGCATCGTTTCGTATTGAAGGGGAGCAAATAGATGGGTCTTTTTCATTTGATGGGACTGACTACTTGCTTGAGGCGAAATGGCAAACCAAACCAGTTGCTGCTGATAAATTGGACAGCTTTAGTAGTAAAATTGCTAGAAGGCTGGATAACACCTTGGGTTTAATGCTCTCAATCAACGGATTTTCTGCCGATGGGGTTACTGCTCATTCACGTGGTAAGCTGAGAGTTATTCTCATGGACGGGCAAGACTTGCTTGTTGTCTTGGAAGGGAAGATGGAGTTGACGGAACTGCTCAAAAAAAAGAAACGACATGCATCAGAAACTGGAGATATCTACTTGAGAATGAACGATATTATTTACGCCCAATGTTAAGATAATTTTCCAGTTTGAAGACTGAGCTGACTTATAATATATCCATGAATTCTTCGTTAGTTCCTATGTTTCCTCTGTGATGTTTTCCCATGGGATTCCCTCCTGCGTCACGACATTCAGCGCTTCTCCATTCAGCTCGTACGTTGCCTCGATGATATCGAGCACCGCGCTCTGGACGATGATGCACCCCATGCTCTGGTAACGACTCTCTTCCCCGAACATTCGCATTTCCGAGCGGTGCGCATGAATGCCGTAATGGGTGTACTCCGTGCCATCTTTGTAGAGACGGAGGAATCTTCCCGTGGGTCCGTAGGTGATGTGGTCCCCTTTGATGTGCCGCGATTTCATCACCCAGTTCCAGTCGGGGGTCGCCGCGTTATAGGTCATGCCGATGTAGCGGACGATACGTTTCTGTCCTGTGATCACCGGGAATTCTGTGTAGAGCGAATGATCCGCACGCACGAGGTAGCCTTGGTTATTCAGGGTATCGACAAGCAGGTGGTCTCCGGCGAGCGGTGTCCAGTCCGAGAGGGGAATTTGGAGAGGGTGCGCAGGTGTGAACCAGAGCAATGAAATGGAGCCAATGGCGGAAGCAACAAGCATGCTGGTCATGGGCGAAGTGAAGCATTTTACGTAAAATATTATTTATGTCAATTCATGAGGATTGGCTTTCTGATCAATAATTATTAGTATTTGCGATTTTAAATGAATTGAACAAATTATTTATTCACTACACTCCCTTCGATGCAACACTGTCCAGTCCTTCTCTCCGAGGCAATCACCCTCCTTTCCCCGAAGCCCGGCGAGAGTATTTGTGATGCGACACTCGGTCTTGCAGGTCACGCCGAGGCACTGCTTTCGAAGGTACTTCCGGACGGAGCACTGATCGGCATCGACGCAGATCCGGAAAATCTGCAGGAAGCAACAAAGCGGTTGCAGCCGTTTGGGGACGCCGTGCAATTGGTACATGGAAACTTCCGTGATATCGCTTCCGTACTGTCCACCCCCGTCGATATTGTCTTTGCCGATCTCGGTGTGAGCTCGCCGCATTTCGATGATCCCGCGCGCGGATTTTCCTTCCGGAGCGACGGTCCGCTCGATTTGCGATTTGACCGTACCTCCGGTGTGCCGGCTTCCGAGTGGCTCGCACATGCCGATGCGGAAGAGATCGCGCAGGCACTCCGTGAGTGGGGGGAACTGCGCGGCGCATGGAGCATTACACAATCGATTATCCGCGGAAGACCCGCGACAACGAAACAATTGCAGGAGTGCGTCGAGGAAGCACTCGGGTGGCGCGCCCCCTCTGCGATGGCACAGGTGTTTCAGGCATTGCGGATCGCCGTGAATGGAGAAATACAGGCCCTGCAGGATCTTCTCGCAGCTGGACCGAGGCTCCTCCGCCCCGGCGGACGCTTCGGTGTCATCTCCTATCACTCTCTCGAAGACCGTTTGGTGAAGCAGGCATTCCGCGCGCTTGTAACCGTGCACAAAGATCCCCACACAGGACAGGATATCGAGACGGCGATGTATCGATTAATTACCAAAAAGGCAGTGGTGCCAGGACCGGAGGAGATTGTGAGGAATCCAAGGGCGCGAAGTGCAAAGTTGCGCGTGATCTGCTACCCTCCCCCATTGTGACCCCTGTCTCTTCCATCACACCCCGCCGCCGCGCAAGTCTCGGGCGGATGGTGAACCAGAGCACCGTCATTCTGACGGCGGCTATCGGTGGCATTATTCTCACGCTCTCGCTCCTCATTCTCTTCCATCAGAATGCGAATGCGACGAAGGGATATACATTGAGGACGCTGGAGCGCGAACGTTCGGAACTGCTTCTCGAAGAGGAAGTCTTGAAAATGCAGATTGCGGATGCGCAGGCACTCAAAAAACTGGGTGAGGATCCGGTGATTGCCCTGATGGTTCCTGTGCGAGGGGCTAAGTACGTAGAAGGAGAGGAAACGATGGCACGGTCGGTGGCGGAGAGAATCGAGAAGCGGGAATAAGCATTGGATGTAACGCATTGCATTGTTGAATTGCTCTATTGCTGATATTTGTTTGAGTTTCTAACAATATAACAATACAACAATACAACAATCCCTCAACATTCCTGCAGCGACAGAAAACACAAATTTTGCTATACTTCTTGGAAACCCATGAAAAGAATCATTCCGTTAGGCGCGGCCGGATCGGCACTGCTTCTCGTTGCTGCAGTCCTTGGACTTCAGGGAGGAGGCGCGACCGTTGCCGAGCAATCCCTCGCGGACTGCATCGGAAAACCTTACGGCTATCCCGGATGTCCTGTGAAGAAGCAGACGGCTGCTTCGGTATCCTCCGTTGTGCCTCTTGATTGCGGCGACGGCGTTCTCGATGAAGATGAGGAGTGCGATCTTGGTCGTCACAACGGCATCACCAATTGCACGAAGGAATGCAAGCTCCTGTACTGCGGTGATGGGAAAGTGAACGCGCACATCGGAGAGCAATGCGAGCCGGAAGTGGAGGAGATGTACGTGCTCGACGAAGTCTCGGGCGTACTCACGACCCAGGTGCGCTTCATCAAAAAGACGTGCGGTACCTTCTGCGCTCCGCCGGTGTGCGATGAGAAAGGATACTGCAAAGACGGATGCAAACTGATCTTCCTTGCTGCGTGCACGGCGGCGGCTTCATCGGCGCCGGCGACGACGCTTGTCACGCAGCCGGCCGCCACTCCGCAGACACAGCAATCCTCCTCCATTGCCACTCAGCACGCCGCCGCACCCGCGTCATCTGCTAGCCCGCGCTGCGGAAACAAGATCAAAGAAGTCGATGAAGAGTGCGATGACGGCAATCAGAACACGTTTGATGAATGTCCGAATGACTGCCGTACCGCATCATGCGGCGATGCCGTCCGTGAGGGTCGTGAGGAATGCGATGATGGCAACAGCAACAGCTTTGATGGATGCCCCACGGACTGCAAGCTTGCCGTCTGCGGCGACTCCGTAAAAGAAGGAACCGAGCAGTGCGATGATGGAAACTTCAACGATCGCGATGACTGCCCCAATAACTGCCGTGTTCCCGACTGCGGCAACGGCATCCGTGAAGGGAAAGAGGAATGTGATGATGGCAACACTAATGCCTTCGACGATTGTCCGTCCGATTGCCGGATCTCCGTGTGCGGAGACAGCATCCGCGAAGGACGCGAGGAATGCGATGACGGAAACCAGAACAATACCGATGACTGTCCGACCGATTGCCGCCTCTCCCAGTGCGGGGACGGTATGAAGGAAGGTGCGGAACAGTGCGATGACGGGAACGATTTTGCCTATGATTCTTGTCCCAGTGATTGCCGCCTTCCGGCCTGCGGCGATGGTATCAGAGAGGGAACAGAACAGTGTGATGACGGGAATCAGAATGCATTCGACGATTGCCCCAATGACTGTGCACTTTCCTCTTGTGGTGATGGTGCCGTGGAAGGACGCGAGGAATGCGACGATGCCAATCGGCTCGACAGCGACGCGTGCCCCAATAGCTGCCGCCTGCCCATCTGTGGCAACGGCGTGAAGGAGGGAACGGAGCAGTGCGATGATGGCAACCAGAACAGTGCCGATGACTGCCCCAATACCTGCCGCATTCCGGTGTGCGGAGATGGCATCCGCGAAGCGCGCGAAGAGTGCGACGACGGCAACCTTGTCGATGACGACGAATGCCCGAATTACTGCCGGCTTCCGGTCTGCGGAAACGGGATCCTTGAATCCAGGGAATTGTGTGATGACGGTAACAGGGAGGATAGTGACGGATGCACGAGGCACTGCGAGAAGGAAAGCGTCTGCGGAGACGGTGTCCTGGAAATGGGCGAGGAATGCGATGACGGAGAGAGAAATTCTGACAGCGCCCCCGATGCCTGCCACATGGACTGCCGCACGGCATTCTGCGGTGATGGTATCGTCGATAGTTCCGAAGGCTGTGACGGTGATAACCGCTGCACGGCGCAGTGTACGGTGCGACCCTTCCTCAGCACCACGGAGGGTGTTTTGACTCTCTTCGGCACGATTCTTCTGGTGCTTCTCGGTGCAGCGGGCTACGTCTTCCGGGTGTGGTTGAAGGCTCTTCTTACAGGATCAAAAATGGCAACCGGCCCGGTATCTCTCGACGATATCCCCCTGGATGAATTGGAGATGCCGTGGCATAACTGGGATAAATAAATTCATGAAAGGAAAACCTACGGTTTTCCTCTCATGAGCTCTCTTTTCCCTAAGAAGAGGCGCTCCATGCAGGCAAAGCCTGCCTTCGCGCATTATTTTATTGTAGTCAACTTTGATCAAGGATACCCATCAACATTTATCGTACTTCCCGTGCCTGCACGCTGATCACGCTTCCCCCCGTGATTTCCGTTCCCGTTACAAGTACAATTCCTTTCCCTTTTTTGAGCAGCCCCGCTGCTACTGCCGCTTTCATCCCGCGGACAACGCAAGTTTCCAGTTCTCCCTGGAAAGAACAGAGGAGCGAAGAAACCCCGTAATGCAGCGACAGGTGGCTCCACACCGCCGCATCATCGGTGATTGCGACAATCGGGATCATCGGACGGAATTTGCTGAGAGCTTCGGCGCTGCGTCCGGATTTGGACATAACGACGATGGCAGATGCATCCAAAGAACGCGCAAGGGTGATTGCTGCCTGCGCGCGTGCCTCTGCATCGGAGGATACGGGCACAGGACTTTCCTGAGCGGAGGATCGCAAATGTTCTTCCGTTGCCCGCAGGATGCGATCCATTGCGTCCACAGCGACGAGAGGATGGCGTCCTGAAGCAGTTTCTCCAGAAAGCATCGTTGTATCGGTGCGGATGGTTGCTGCGTGTGCGACATCGGTGACTTCCGCACGTGTCGGGAGCGGATGCTCAATCATGCTCTCGAGCATATGTGTTGCGACGATCACGGGCTTTCCTGCCGCCCTGCACTGTGCGACGATCTGATCCTGGATCACGGGCACCTGCTCGAAGGGGAGCTCGGCACCAAGGTCGCCTCGTGCAACCATAATGCCGTCGCTGGCTTTGAGGATCGCAGGGAAATTGGCAACCGCCTGACGCGTCTCGATCTTCGCGATGATGCGGATGGTACTTTTTTTCTTGTGGAGAAACGCCCGCACCTGATCGATGTCTTTTCCCGAGCGAACGAAGGAGATAGCCAGGAAATCAATGTTCTCCCGTACCGCACAGGCCATATCCTCCCAGTCGGCATCGGTGAAGGTCGGCAGACTGATATTGGCGCCCGGCATATTCACATGACGCCGGGAACCAATGTTCCCGTTCTGGAGAGCACGTGCTCGTACGACTCCACTTGGTGAGATCGAGACAATGTCGAAGGAAAGTTCGCCGTTATCAATGAGGAGATTTTCCGCTTGGGAGACGTCTTTTCCGAACGCCGGATAGTCTACAGTGATGAACACTTCTTTACCCTTATGCGCCTTGGCAAGCTTCTCGACGCCGAAGAGAATTTCCTGGTTCATGGAGATTTTAACGGGTTTCTCGACGACACCCGTCCGTACCTGTGCGCAACGGATATCGAGAAGAATGCCGATACCCACCGGATGTGTTTCCCGGATCTTTTTCAAAACATTCACGACCGGCAGCTGCTTTTCCGCTTTTGCGTGCGTCAGATTGAAGCGTGCAACATTCATGCCAGATTTGACAAGATCTTCTAATTGATCTGGAGCAAAGCATGCTGGCCCGATCGTGCAGACAATCTTTGTAAGCCGCTTCTGGAGTCGATCGGACGGTGTCATTTGGCGAATCTTAGCAAGGGAATCTCTGTTTGTGCTAGCAAGTTATTTTAACATGGAATACGTATTCCGGCAACATCCAGCCGACCGACAGAACACCGGAAAAATGGTAGAATAGTAGGATTCAATGCAGAAAAGACACTTTCTCTCCGGCATTCTTACTGCCGCATGCACGGCGGTCATTCTTGTACTCGTTCTCGTCGAAGCACGCATAGCGCTGAGACCGCATTTGGAAGTGAGTTTTCACCCTCCGGAGATTGCGTACGGCTATGCATTCCGCAATGTCTTCATTGCGGGAGTCGTCTACAACAATGAAGGCATCACCCCGGTGGGGGCGAATCGCGTCGTTGCAGTCACGTTTGATGGAGGATCGATTCGGGGAACCGGAGCGACGACATCCACGGGAAATTATGTGATTGGCGGGCTTTCGCATTCCGGGGCTGGAGTGGTCGTCACTGCGTTTCTTCAGGACATGACCGAAGACGCCGTGACGGTCACGACGCTTTCGGGAGGCGATCTCACTGGATACAACCTCTATCGCAATCGTCTCATTGTGCGCAGCGACTCGGGAAGTTTCCCGCTCACGAACACTCACCTCAACACGGGCGATAATAACGGAGACTCGGACATCCTCGCGGTCTACCGTTCAACGGCTGCGACGAAAGCGGCGACGCAGAGCGGGCAGTCGCTCTTCATCTGGCAATCCGATACCTACAAACCAGGAGGAAATGTTTCCGCTGGCAGTGGAATTACCATCAAGGGAACGTTTCAGCCCGAGGGCAATACCGTCACGCTCTCCGGAAGCTGGGCAAAGAAATCTGCTGGAACATTCACGTTCGCGACGAGTACCGTTATCATGAACGGCGTGAACCAGGCTCTTTCAGGATCCACCACATTCAAGAATTTCACGAAGAGCGTCACGGCGGTGGACACACTCAGCTTCGATGCAGGACTCACGCAGACCTTTACCGGAGCGCTGATTCTTCAGGGAAGCTCCCCGACGACCCGCTTGAAGCTTCGTTCGACGACCGGTGCACAATGGAGCCTCAATCCCCAAAGTACACGAACTGTGCAGTTTCTCGATGTGAAGAATTCGCGCAACGTCAATGCGTCTGTCATCAACTGCGTGACTGGCTGCAGCGACTCTGGCAGCAACCTTCTCTGGAACTTCGGGGTCTTCTCTGTCTGGGGAACGGTGTACAGCGACGAAGGAACAACAGCCATCAGTAACCGCATCGTCGCCGCATCCATGGATGGCGGGTCGCGTGCTGCAACGGGTCTCACCACCTCCACAGGTTTTTATGCTCTGGATCATCTCCAGTACACGGGTGGTCTCGTGCTCACCGTTTTCCTCGACAACGGTGCCGAAAAAGCCGCGACAACGACGATTCTTTCTTCCACGGGCATCACCGCGTTCCATCTGTACAAAGATCGTCTGATCGTCCGTGCGGACTCGGGGAGTACCGCTCTCACCAACACACATCTTGCGACTGCGGATAACACGGCTGACGCCGATCTCCTGAACGTATTCCATGTGGATAGTTCGTCCGCTCTTGGAAGCGGTTCGGGCAAAGAAGTCTTCGTCTGGACCGGTGATACCTATCAGCCGGGTGGCAGAGTGAAGACCCACGATCTCGATGTGCGCGGCACGCTCACACTCGGTACCAACGGGCTTACGGCATCAGGATCTGTCACAGTTTCGGGCACGATGACGACGTCCACGGGCATCCTCCTCACGTCCGTCGATCGCGAGACGCTCGCGCTCACCGGTGTGACCCTCCAGAATATCACGGTCGATAATGGACTTTGGGGATACTGGAAAATGGATGACGGCACCGGAAGCCTCGTCCGCGACAGTTCCCGGTACAGTCACTCCGGTGCGGTCTCCGGCATTCCGGTCACCTCCACAAGTTCAGGATGGGTGGTCGGAAGCACCGGCACGACGCTCTTCTACAATGCATCGGCACTTCTCTTTGATGGCACCACGGACTTCGTGAACATCGGAGACCAGTTGGACAGCGATGACCGCCAAGATTTCACCATCACCGGCTGGGTGAACCGCAGCAGTTTTGCGGGCAAGCATACGATCCTTGCAAAGAAAACCGGCAGCGGAGCATCCGCAGCGGGGTACGCGCTGTGGATCGATGATGCCACCGATACACTCCAATTTGCGGTCTCCGATGGTACCGATGACTACGTCCTCAAATCCACGACAACGGTTCCCGCCGCAGGCTGGCGTCACGTCGCTGCGGTGTGGGACCAGGACTCTGCAGCCAACACCGAACTCTACGTTGGCGGGACGGCGGACAGCGCTACGGACACGGGTACGATCGGCAGCGTAAATGATCTTTCAAACTCTCAGGATCTTCGGATCGGTTCTGAATCCGATGGCGAACACAGTTTCCATGGAAAACTGGACGATATCCGCATCTACAAGCGGGTACTTGGACCGAGTGAAATCCGCGCGCTTGCCCAAGGCAACAGGGCAACAGGATCGGGTGTGTATACACTCGGTTCGACGATCGACATCAACGGGGATCTCCGGATCTACGGCGGAACGATCGATATTCCGTCCGGAGTGAACAAAACCATTACCCTTGCCGGAAATATCAATAACCAGGGAGGATTCGAGCGTGGCAGCGGCACATTCACCCTCGATGGAACGAACCAGACCATCAGCGGCTCGACCATGTTCAATGTCTTTCGGAAAGTCGCAGCATCCGCCATGACGCTCTACCTCGACTTCACTTCCCGCCAGTCCGTCTCCGGATCACTGGTCTTGAACGGCGCCGACGCTTCCACGAAGCTGTCTCTGCGTTCGACAAAGTCCGGATCCGTCGCCCGGATGTTTCTGGATACGGCGGGAGTGCAGTCACTTCAGTATCTCAATGTCCAGGATCAGAGTGCTTCGGGGGGGGTGGTTCTTGCATGCGCAACGAGTTGCACGGATAGCGGCCATAACTTCCGGTGGTCCTTCGCCTGCGGTGACAGCGTGGTTTCCGGCAGTGAAACGTGCGACGACGGCGGCACGACCTCCGGCGACGGATGTTCTTCCGCTTGCGCCGCGGAGTCCGGCTACACGTGTACCGGGGCGCCGAGTACCTGTTCCACGAGCTGCGGCGACGGCGTCATCGCGGGATCAGAAACATGTGACAATGGTGGCAGCAATAGCAACGGGGCGGATGCCGCTTGTCGTACGAATTGTTTGTTAAAGCGTTGCGGTGATGGCATCAAAGATACGGGAGAAGCATGCGATGACGGCAACGGCAGCAACAGCGATGAATGTACGAATACCTGTGTAGCAAACACCTCCGGTGGCGGAGGTGGAGGTGGAGGCGGCGTCAGCTCCTCAAATACGTCCTACTACCAACGCCCCCCAGCGCCTCTTGGATGCGGCAACGCTATTCTGGAGGAATCCAAAGGTGAAGAGTGTGATGCAGGACGCTTCAACGATCTCGGAACCTGTTCCTACGACTGCAAGATTCGGTACTGCGGAGATGGTGAAGTCACCATCGTCACCGGCGAGGAGTGCGAACCGACACCGAGCGCGGGTCCGAACGGCGAACGCGTGTTCAATGTAGCAACGTGCGGTCAGATCTGCACGGCTCCGGACAGTGACAGAATCGGCGGTTGTCATTTCAATTATCTTCCCGAATGTGGAGCAGACGGAGGAGTGGCATCTTCCGAAGGTGATATTGAGTATCCGCCGCCCGACGGAGGTTCCGATGACGGATCTTTTGCTGGAGACGGCACATTTGCCGGGGAGTCCGGTGGTATGCCCTCTTCCTCCAACTGCGGTGACGGATGGGTGAATGCTCCAGAGGAATGCGATGACGCCAACGTGTTCGATGGTGACGGTTGTAGCTCGATATGCACAGTCGATGGGTCGGTTGTCCCTGTTTGCGGGGACGGCATCATGCTCGAAAGTGAAGAATGCGATGACGGCAACAATACAGATGGCGATGGATGCTCTGCATTCTGCATCCGGGAATCTTCCGGAGGATCCGCTTGCGGCAATGGAAGCATGGACGATGGTGAAGAGTGCGACAGCGGTCGCAGCAATTCGGATACCGATAGCGATGCCTGCCGACTTTCGTGCAAGAAGTCCGCGTGCGGCGACTACGTCGTCGACCGCGGAGAGCAGTGTGACCAGGGAACTGCCAATTCCGCCTTCATTGCGGATCGCTGTCGTCCCGGTTGCACGCTTCCGGTCTGTGGGGACTCTGTCCGCGATGCTGGCGAGGAGTGTGATGGCAGTCTCGGCTGCGGATCGGACTGTTCTCTGGTACTGCGCGCTTCCTTCCGGTGTGGCAATGGCATTGTGGAAAATGATGAAGAGTGTGACGATGCCAATACTGCTGACGGTGACGGTTGCTCAGAGCGTTGTCGCAGGGAGATTTCCTCCAGTCCTGCGGTGATTCCAGAGGAAACGGGTCTGCAGCTCGATGCCGATATCGTTGTCGTGAATCCCACGGAGATCGCGGTTGCGTTGAAGTTTCTTCCGGATCCCGATCCGTGTGCGAAGGTGGTGGCAAGCGGTGAGGAAACGGATGCCACAAATATCCGCGCCGCCGCAGCTCGCCAGGGCATTCCGATTGTTAAAAACATTCCGCTTGCGCAGGCGATCCATGCAGAGAATCCCGTTGGCTCCACCGTCAAAAATCCCTGGTGTCTTCAGGTGAATATGCTGCGTACCGTTGCGCATTCGTCTGCAAGTTCCTCTACGAAAAGCAGGCAATCGGCATCTTCGTCCGCACCGTCGTATGTTCCGATGTACCGTCCCATTGCCTCCTTCCTTCCGGTATCGCAAACGCATGCTCCCATCGGAGACACGGGTCCCGGAGCAATCATTTTGATCGGCGCGGGTGCGGCAGGTGCGGTGGGGTGGATACGACGCAAGAAATTGAAAATTGAAAATTGAAAATTTCCGATGTCGCACGCTTTCGTTGCGCTTGCGAATTTACCATTTTCAATTTTCAATTCGCGCAATCCGGTGGTACTTGCATCTTACTCATTGCCTTATACGCCGGTCCGTACGCATTGCTCGCGCTCCACACCGTAAATCCGCATGCACCTGCATCAAAGACTGCCTGAATCTGATCGTTCATATTCTTCTCCGTCACGCCATAGCCCTGGATCCACGGGCGAATTTTGTGCGCGTTTTCGGGTCCCACAAGCTCACGGTATCCCACGACCGTTTTCCAGACGAGATGGTACATGCGGCTGCCTTTGTCCCGTCCGGGTTCGTAGTACGCGTTCATGGCGAATGTCGAAGGGTACGCCATCGGCGAAATCACATCAACAATCTTTGCAAACTGCGGAATGTCTTGACCAACGGCTTCGAAGTTCACGGGAAAGTTCCATCCGAGGATCGCGTACGTACTGATGCCGAGTCTCGTAGGACGTCTGGAAGCATCAATCACTTCGCGCGCCATCCGGAGGAATTTGCCGATGTGTGCGGCTTTTTCGGCACCGGTTAATCCGATGTCGCTCTGCGCGTATTCCGTGGGATAGCGGATGTAGTCGAGATTGATTTCGTCGATGCCGGAATAAACGAGATCTTCGAGAATCTCACGGTTGTACTGCAGCGTCACAGCGTTCTCCCCGTCGACCCAGACGTTGCCGACACTTCTGATCTTTAATGGATGCCGGATTTGTGTCTCGGATTTCCGCGATGCAAGCGAAGGGTCTTTGAGCGCGATGAAGCGGCCGATCACTGTGATGCCACGCTCATGTGCTTTGGTGACAATCGCTGGGAGATCATAGAGTGGTCGCACAAGTCTCATCTCGGTCGCCATCGGAGCA
>MFXW01000054.1 GCA_001787585.1 Candidatus Peribacteria bacterium RIFCSPHIGHO2_02_FULL_53_20 | reverse complement strand
AATGGTTTCACCCCGAGTGCCGACTCACTCTGGGCGATCTCGCACTCATGATGCGGAAAGATGTTGTCCTCTCCTCCCGTGTGTATATCGATCTGCGGACCGAGGATCGATGAGCTCATTGCAGAGCATTCAATATGCCAACCGGGAAATCCAGAATCTTTATCCTCTCCTTCTGTATGCGACACCTCTCCCGTGGCTTCAGACCAACGTAAAATGTGTTTACTATTTTGTCCGATGCACCGTTTCCAGAGTGCAAAATCGGCGGGGTGTTTCTTCCCTTCATGTACCTCAACGCGTGCTCCTGCAGAAATCTGATCCAGAGTGTTTCCCGACAATGCCCCGTACGGAGTTGGCGTCTTGCTCTCCACCGAAAAATAAATCGCATCCGGCAACTCGTAGGCATGCCCGCTCTTCAGAAGGCGCTTCGTGAGTTCTAATTGCTCCTTTATATACGCACTTGCCCTCGGCCGTGCCTCGGGCTCCAAAAAGTTCAGTGCCTTTTCATCCTCCAGATACTGCTGCGTGTATTTCTCCACGACCTTCAATACATCTTCACGGGAGACGGCACCGGCAACATGCGCCTTGTTCTTTTTTTTAGGATCAATTCTCAATTCTCCATTCTCAATTCTCAATTTCTCTCGTTCCGCTTGTTTCTGAATCTTATCGTCCCCCTTATCTGCATCATGCAGCAGATGCCCCACATCCGTGATATTTTTCACATGCCGCACCGTGTAGCCATGCCCCGTTTGCAGCCAGCGCTTGAGCAAATCTGCCATCAGGAACGATGCGTAATTCCCAACGTGAGGACGCCCGTAGACCGTTGGTCCGCAGGTATACATCGTGACGACCTTGCCATGGAGATCGAGAGGCGTGAAATTCTCTTCGCATTTCGTGAGGGTGTTATATAACCGCAGGGGCATGACTCTATTGTAGAGATGTGTGATTCACACGTCTCTACCGAAAATGCATTTATGGTGGATCACCATAAAAGAACCGCAGTCCAGCATCAATCCGATGCCAGACTACGGTCTTTGTAAGACCTCGCAGACTTACGGGGTTGTAACCACAACCTGGTCGGTGTCGCTGGGCACTGCCAGCTTATTTCTTCGGGTCTGGACTTCGGATCGAAGCACAGGAATCTCATCTGGTGCCACAATGCCAAGGCGGACTCTTCTGCCTTGAACTTCCAACACACGGACACGAATCTTGCCATCGATCACGATTTCCTCTCCGACTTTACGAGACAACACCAACATGATTGACCTCCTCTTGAGGACTTGCCAAAACTTGCAGGAATGCACAGCTCCGCTGTGACGGGTTATCCCTGAAAGTCAGGCAGAGGAAGCACGCGCATGTCCCCACTGCCGGACTTTAAAAATAGAAAGGAGCTGTCTATAGGATAGAGTAAAGTATATTTAACATCAAGGAATATTCCTCTCATATGTCAATATTCGGAGATGAGCGCTTTCGTCTGCGACGAGAGGTCAAACGCATCTTCGCCTTCCCCTCACTCGAGAGCTCTTCCAAAAGCTTTTCCAGCATATCGGATGCCCTCTGCTGCCACTGTTCGATCTCCGGAAAGCCCAGTCTCAGCAGACCTTCGCTTCGCTCGCGCAGCGTGTCTGCATAGAAAGAACTGCCGACGAGAATGTGATACAGAGGAATCGTTTCAAGCAGACGTTGAGCGCAAAGATCGGGAGTGGTTTGCGCCCCTATGAGCATCTGGCTTTTTGTGAAGCATACCTGAGTAGCACACTCGCGCTCTATGGACTGCGCAAGCTGCACTTGCATGCTGACAAGGCGCAAACGCACTCTCTCCTGCCCGGAAATATCTTCAATACTCGGGAGAAAAACTTTCAGTTTCCTGCGAATACCAGCACTAAAAAATTCTAAAATATTCTCCGACGTATAAAGCACCCCCTCCAACAGCGGACCTTCGAGTGGTTGTACGCGTCGCATAAATAGCACTTTACAAGCTATTTTGTATCAGTCAATATATGCTATGCTCATCAGTATGCTGACTGAGTTATCTTTTACAGTCGATGATGATCTTGAACAAATTGAGCGTCTGAATCGTGCAGCAGCAGAAGTATTGGAGAGAGAACTACAAACAAGCGAGGAGTTATTTTCAAGACTGGATGATCATGATTTCCCAATCCAAGGGGGGCTCAATAACGTCGCGGCACTTCTTTTTTCGCCTGGTGGAATTGTTATGCAAAACGTTGTTGATCTAGCAGGTATGACTCCTGCAACAAAAACTCCCGAAGCATTTCACGCAGCAGCAGAATCCATCGTGCAGTCACCAACGCCAGGTATTGTCACCAGAAAACCCGAACTAGAGCAGAGGCTCCTGCAAAGACTAAGTGAGGAGCTCCATTTTCGTGAAGAAGCCATCGCAGTGACGCCACAGGTTCAACAACAATGCCCTCCACTAGAGAGCATGTTATTGCCGCCACTCGTTGGAAATGCTGCACTCGACGCAGCGCGCTCTTCCAGCCAACGAGAAGTAGCGGAATATGTCGATCACCTTCTCGTCGTCACGATAAGACTCATCGTCGTACAGGAAGGCGCCCGAACCACGTTCTACAAGATCATCTGCATGAGTCGTTGATGCACTCGTGATACACTCTGCCCATCTTCTCCTTGTGCCATGCCCCTCTCCTTCCCCGACCTCAAAAATCTTCTCGGCACCGATGCCGATAGTTTGCTCAACCACAAGCCAAAAATCCAATCTTCCAGGCTCCATATTCCGGGATCAAAATCGTGGAAAGAAATCTTTGCCCAGAGTGACCGCTCCGCTGCCGTGCAGAAAAATCTCGATGCGCTGTATGGCAATGGCAGGCTTGGCGAGACGGGGTACCTGAGTATTCTCCCGGTCGACCAGGGAATCGAACACTCGGCGGGTGCAAGTTTTGCGAAAAACCCCGATTACTTCGATCCGGAAAATATCATCAAGCTCGCGGTGGAAGGAGGATGCAACGCGGTGGCATCGACGTACGGCGTGCTCGGCATCATGGCGAAGAAGTACGCGGGAAAAATCCCCTTCATCGTGAAGATCAATCACAACGAGCTTCTCACGTATCCCAATAAATTCGACCAGATCATGTTCGGTACCGTGCAACAGGCGTATGACATGGGGGCAAAAGGAATAGGGGCAACGATTTATTTCGGCTCGCCGGAGAGCGGCAGGCAAATTGTGGAAGTGGCACATGCCTTTGCAAAAGCGCATCAGCTAGGGCTCTTTACGGTGCTGTGGTGCTACCTGCGCAATCCCGGATTCAAGAAAGACCCCACTTCACCTGACGGGCTTCGCGGGGCAGGCGGGAAGGATTACCACACGGCTGCCGATCTCACGGCGCAGGCAAATCACCTGGGAGTCACGATCGAAGCCGACATCATCAAGCAAAAACTCCCGACGAATAATGGCGGGTATCTGGCGCTCGGGCAGGAGTCGCCTTACGGCAAGACCGACAAGCGCGTTTACGAAGAACTCTGCAGTGATCATCCGATCGATCTCTGCCGCTACCAAGTGGCAAATTGCTACATGGGAAGGATCGGACTCATCAATAGTGGTGGTGAATCCAAAGGTGCATCCGATCTTGCAGAAGCGGTGCGCACAGCGGTGATCAATAAGCGCGCAGGAGGCTCAGGACTGATCTCAGGCAGAAAAGCCTTCCAGAAGCCAAAAGAAGAGGGAATAGCATTGTTGAATGCGATTCAGGATGTGTATCTCTCGAAGGAGATTACGGTAGCCTAGGGGAAGGGCACAAGAACCAAGGGCGCAAGGGCGCAAGGAGATGCAGCTTAGGGTCGTGCAATGCCGTGGTCAAAACCGGATTTCCGAATGATTGCGCTGAATATCAAAATAAACTCCGATGATTCCTGTATCAACGCATCGCACTCTTGAAATTTGTGCGCGGGAATTCCATGACGAATCAATTGCAACCAGAGACGACTTTCTTTGGATTCTTTTCGGCAAATTTTACAACGATGCGCAAAATCTTTTTTGCTTTCTGCTTCATCGGCTTCTAAATAATTCGCTGCAACCGAACCTGACGAGCGCACAAGTTGCTTCATGTCGTCCTGGTTTTCAAAAGTCATCGGTATATTTTTCACGAACGCACGAACGCGAGCTGCGAAAGCAGCCGTGCGCGTTTTTAGATCATCATTGAAACACTTTTTCACCATATATTCATGTTCCCATATCTACTGGGTGGATACATCCTTCCTTTCAGCAAGAAAAAGTTTTGTATGCATTTTTTTGGCTATACAAAAAGGAAATTATGGTTCCATACTCAAAAAGAACACTGGCATTGGATCTTGATAAATGGTCATTTCTTGCGCCCTTGCGCCCTTGGTTCTTGCGCCCTTTCAAGATTTTCGATTCACCACCACCTGCTGCCCTATCGCAAATACCGTCGACACTCCCCAATAAAGCGATACAGCCGCCGGGAATTTGATCGCGAAGAACCCGATCATGAACGGAAGCACGTAGAGCATCATCTTCTGCTGGAGTTCTTGCTGGTTCATTGGCTGCTTTTCCTTTGGTTTAGTGGTCTTTCCGTCCACAGCATCTTTTGCATCTTTCTTCTTCTTCGCCATCGCAAAGCTCAGCTTCATCTGGAAGAACTGCAATGCCACGAGAAGCGGCGGGAAAACGTAGACGCTTGGTTGTAGAAGATCGAACCCCAGAAACATCGTGCCAAAGGTCCACGAAAGATTCTGATAAGGCGCATAGAGGAGATGTGTCGAAAGCGCGAGATGCGACCCATCGCGCACGGCATAGAAGAGTCCGATCAAGATAGGAAACTGGACGAGAATCGGCAGGCACGACTGGAACGGATTCACTTTGTACTCCTTCCAAAGTTTCATTGTCTCCTCATTGATCTTCTGCGCATTACCCTCGTAACGCTTACGCAATTCTTCGATCTTCGGTTGGATCGCCTGCAGTTTTTTCTGCCCCTGCAGCCCGTGCTGCGTGGGGATGAATAGGAGTAGCTTGATGATCATCGTGAGGATGATGATCGCGAGCCCGAGGTTGTAACCTGGCATCAGCGAAGCGATGAAGACGAGGAGATTTAGGAGCGGCTTGCTCACAAACGCGCGGAACGTCTGCGTGGCCCATCCTGCTTCGTAGATGCCAAACGATGTTGTGAGAATAGCTCCCGTCGCTGCAGCGGGTTGTGGCGCCAGTGTAAGACGCACGGTGTAGTAACCATTGCGATCGAATGCCGCGTACTTCCACGATGCAAGATCCAGAAGCTCCTGCTTGCCCGCAGGAATTGCAGGAACTGGGATACAGGGCGTATCGAGCCCGGTAACAGCCAAAGGCTCTCCTACAGCCTCTGGAGCGGCAGCTTCGGCGTAATACACATCAACCGGAGGTGCTGGGCAGCGATCGGTCAGAGAGAGTTCCTGATCTGTGTTATTGCGTAAAACAAGCACCGGATGATGACCGCTTTTGACAGTAGCGTCTTGGGCGGTGAGCGCGAAATGCACCGCACGTGCCTCGGGCGATGCGAATTTTTGCGGAAAGAGAACCCTGATCCCCA
>MFXW01000053.1 GCA_001787585.1 Candidatus Peribacteria bacterium RIFCSPHIGHO2_02_FULL_53_20 | reverse complement strand
TTATTGAAGTATTCACCACGCGCGTGGATACGATTTTCAGTGCGGCATTCCTTGTACTGGCGCCAGAGCATCCGCTCACAGAGAAGATCACCACAAAAGAGCACCACTCAGCTGTGAAGCACTACACTGAAGAGTCACAGAAAAAAACCAATTTGCAACGCACAGATTTAGCTAAAGAAAAAACAGGAGTCTTTACGGGATCCTATGCAATCAATCCCGCTAATGGAGAGCGCATTCCCGTCTGGATCGCGGATTTTGTTCTTGCACACTACGGGAAAGGCGCTGTATTCGGTGATGCCCATGATGAGCGCGACTTCGTTTTCGCAAAGAAATACGGCATTCCGCTGAAAACCACAATTATTCCTCCCGATAAAAGTGATATAGATGCAATCCTGGCACTTGAGAAGTGTTATACACAAGACGGTATTCTTTATGATTCGGATCAATTCTCGGGCTTGCATTCCGCTGAGGCCCGTAAACGAATTACCGCATGGCTGGAAGATGAGGATCAGGGCCGTTGTATCATTCAGTATCGTCTCCGTGACTGGCTCGTCTCGCGCCAGCGCTACTGGGGTGCACCGATCCCGATCGTCTACGATCCGGAAGGAAATCCGCATCCGATTCCCGAAGAACATTTGCCATGGCTCCTTCCGACCGATGTCGAGTTCAAGCCCACGGGAAAATCACCGCTCTATTACTCCAAAGAATTCAGGAAACGTACCGAGAAGATTTTCGGCAATGGTTGGATTCCGGAGTTCGATACGATGGACACGTTTGTTTGCAGCAGCTTCTATTACTTGATGTATCTGCAATCAGAAGGTCACGGGATGCACCTCGCAGCCTCCGCAACCCACGCAATCTCCGCAAACTCTCTCATCGATCCGCACATGGAAAAGACCTGGATGCCCGCGGATTGCTATGTCGGAGGAGCTGAACACGCATGTATGCATCTGATCTACGCACGATTTGTGATGATGGCACTCAAAGATTTTGGCTTCGTATCAATCGATGAACCGTTCAAAAAAGTTGTTCATCAGGGAACGATTACGCACAAGGGGGCGAAGATGAGTAAAAGTCGAGGGAACGTGGTCTCTCCGGATGCGTTCGTGGAAAGGCACGGCAGCGACGTTTTCCGGATGTACCTCATGTTTATGGGTCCCTATACCGACGGAGGGGATTGGAACGATGCAGGGATTAAGGGGATTGATCGGTTTGTGTTTCGGTTGTGGCGGTTGTTTGAAAGGAATCTGACCAATGGCAAGATGCCGTCCCGCGCATTACTTTCAAAGCTGCATGCCACTATAAAAAAAGTCGGAGAAGATATAGCGATCTTCCATTTCAATACGGCACTCAGTGCATTGATGTCACTGTTGAATGAATTGGAGAAAGAGGAAGCACTTCCGGCGGATGTCGGACAAACCATTGCAAAATTACTCGCACCCCTTGCGCCGCATTTGGCGGAGGAATTTTGGGAGATGACAGGGGGTACGGGTTTTGTTATTGATCAGCACTGGCCCGTATTCGATCCGAAGCTCCTCAAGAGCGATACGATGACGATTGTGGTGCAGGTGAATGGCAAACTGCGGGCAAGTATGGAGGTGGATGCAAAGGCTTTAAAAGAGGAGATTATTGCTGCAGCTAAGCAGGACGAGAATGTGAAGAAATACATCGCAGAAGGCATAAAGAAGGAAATCTATGTATCGGGGAAATTGGTGAGTTTTGTGGTGAAATCCTAGACAATCTGTTTTGAAAGGTTTCTAATGTGTAAAATTTCTTTTACGTTTGAATCATCATCAAAAAAGCGCTCATGAGTTCGCTGCAGATTCTTCAACATGGCGACATCGAACAAATTGGAGAACACCGTTCCCCGGATGGCTGCTTGTTTGCGCCCGTTCTTCGACTCAAAGGCGAGCATACGCTTACCGGTCTGCGCGAACTTGTGAATCGCGAATTAGTGCAATTGGCGATCGGGGATATCACGGATGGTAACTGCCGCGCTCTCTTTCTTGATCCGGAAATAATGAAACCCGATGGATCATTTGAGGAACGTCAGATTGTTATCGCCGTTACGACAAATGTTAGCGGAAGAGGAGAGGCATATATTCTCGATGAAAGAAGCAGGCGTGATTACTATGCAGCGTGCTTCCACACACACTCCGGATATCTGACGACTGCCTACGGCACCGCAGAGGGTGAACGACCCACTACATTTGTTTCCAATGAGGAGGAACTACTCGATTTGCTGCGTTCATCTTCTCCTGCGATACGGTCAATTGTCGGTGAGACGTGTGATCACTTGCTTGGCATCGAAAAGGGCAATGAACACATGCGAGCAACGAGCGTTGCCATGGCGCTGTTTTCAAAATTTGCCGGAGCTTCCTGTTCCGGCATTCAAGCAAAAATTGCTGCCATAGAAGATGGCATGAAACGCAGACTTACGTCGAAAGTTGACCGAAAACCCGCTCTCGGCAGCGTGAATATTTTTCATAACGTCATTCATTCGGCTGGTCCGGCTTTGCCTTTCGGTTCAAATGAAGGAGCTTTGTTTGTTGAGAACCGAAAGCATTCTTTGCCTTCATAAACTTTCTTTCGTATGGAAAGCAAGACATTGATTGCATCATATTGGGGAGAGTTTTGCATTTTCTGCCAATGGCATTCTTTTTCCTGCTGCAGGAATTTGCCGCCAAAGCATGATACACATATGTATGCAGGATTTGGGGTGATGGAGTGGAATTCGGTTACAAAGTGGCTGTCAGTGCCACTTCATGTGCAAACATTTTTTGGAGTTCGCCGTTGTGTTGCTGGAGTTTCTTGTAGATTTGCCATGCTTCATGAATCACCGTCTGTAACACTTCAGCATTTGTATCGTAGACCTGAGCCGCATCCGCGAATCGCGCATCAAACGCTTTGCGATTTCTTGAAATCTTTGTGCCTGCTCCACTCAAGTTCAACACCGTTCCATCATCGTCATGAAGAATACGCAGAAGTTCTTGTTGGTTTCCTGCACGAGCGAGAGCGATTTCAAAGAGAAGCTTTTTCTGGAGGAGAGGAGTCTGGAGATCGGCAATCACATTAGGGAGATTCGAGTGGAGTTCGCCAACATCAAAGCTTTCGTGTCGCAGAGCTTGTTCTTGTTCCCCTCGATGTTTGGATTTATCGACGATATACGTCCCATCTCTGCCGGCTTTTGCAATGACAATCTGGGTTCTTGTTTCGGAAGTCATGGGTGCCACATCCTTGATGGTGAGTTGACCTTGACGTTCGACCTCACGCAGAGAAACCGGTATGGGGCTGATGTTGGGATCCACAAGGAATTCCTCGTCCCTCAGAGTTGTGAGGGCAGCCCAATGACTACTTCGTCTGTTGTCATGTATGGCAGTTGATCGTAGAAAGTGCAGATCATGACAATCGCCTTCTATGGCTCGCAATTGTTCAAGGCAGCTGCCCCCGAACATTTTACGGATTTCCTCATGTGAAAAGCTTTGCCCGACGTTCAGTGTTGGAAACATCTCAGCCCCCTCGTACAACGCCGTCACATTGGTGTATCGCCGGGATGCTTCTTCTACCGATGCTTCCAACTCTTCTCTGTGCATTAAAAAAATGCTACTGGATCTTTGATCTGCTGCAAGGCTTAATCTGCGGATTTTCAGTATTTGTATGTAGTTGCTACATGTGCATGCTCATCCATTTTTCTCCGAATTTACGCCGTCAACACCTGCCTGTATTCCATGGCAAACTGCTTCAACCAACTGGCTTTGGGAAATCGCATGGCTTTATCACCTGATGCATTGCTCCGTTCAAATGACCCATGATCTTTCAGGGCGAATGCGTAGAATGCCTGGACACGATCTTGGGGAATCGTTCCATCGGTCTCAGGAACGAGAAGTCCAATAGCTTGATGGAAAAGGGATACATCCTCTGGAGTGCAATTTGCTTCAATGTGGGGTAAATCTCCCTCAACCAGGAGATCAAGCGTTGCTTTGGAGAGTGCCATAGTCTTTTTGAGGAAAAATGGAATGCATTCTGGATCATAGCAGATTCTTCAGTCAAGCTAGAGTCGTGAAAAATCTCCATCAATTCCGCCCACTAGACCGCTATGCCCCCTTTACCGATCTTGTCGCTCTCAAAGCTGCGAGCAGTCGACCCCTGCGGAAATGCATCCGGGTGAACACGCTCAAGACGACGGTGGAGGAAGTACTCCGCCGTGCTTCCGAGCAGGGCTGGAAGCTGACTCCTGTTCCGTGGTGCCCGGATGGATTCTTCATCGATAGAGAAGATCGCACTGAAGCACTCGGCAAAGATCTCCTCCATCTCCTTGGTCACGTCTATCTCCAGGAAGCGTCGTCGATGCTTCCCCCCGTGATGCTTGGAGCCAAGCCCGGCGAGGCAATACTCGATATGTGCGCGGCACCGGGGAGCAAGACCACGCAAATTGCAGCAATGATGGGGTTCCCCTCCCCCCGTGGGGGAGGGGTTAGGGGTGGGGGCGAAGGTGGGGGCGTCATCGTTGCCAATGAAGTCCAAGAAAAAAGAATGTGGACATTGAGCACTGCTTGTCAGCGCTCGGGTGTGACGAATGTTGTGCTCACGAAAAAAGTCGGACAGTGGTTCGGGAAACAGATGACGGAACAATTCGATCGTGTTCTCTGTGATGCGCCGTGTACTGCCCAAGGGACGGTGCGCAAAGACAGCGATGCATTGAATTTCTGCGGACCGGAAAATATCGCCAAGATGGCGCGGTTGCAGATGGAGCTTCTGGAATCGGCTATCCATGCGACCAAAGTTGGTGGGACGATTGTGTACTCCACATGTACACTCACACCCGAAGAAAATGAGGGAGTGGTGCTGAATATGCTGAATAAATTTGTTGATCAGTTAGAGGTAGTGGATCCGAGAGAGCAGTTAGAAGGGGGCAGTGAGCAACTGTTTGAACAAGCGATGCAAGATTCACAAAAAGTTCAGGATTTTCTGATAAAAGAAGGTCACTGCTCCCTGCTCCCTGCTCCCTCCTCACTTTTGCGGATCTGGCCCCAAACCTACGACACCGAAGGTTTCTTCTGCGCTATTCTTCGAAAAAAGGCTCCGACGCGGCGCGTCGAACGCATTCCGCCCGTTCCGCGTCGTGAGGAACGATTTCCGCGCGGAGCGGAAGCGGAAATTCGCAAAAGAATTTCGGATATGTATGGAACGGATTTTCTTCGCGAAGGAGAGCTGCTCGTGCATCGTGGCGATCTGGTATTACTCACCACAGAAGCCGCGGCAGCATTGCCGATTCCCGTGGTCGATTACGGCATGGGACTACCGTACGCAAAGGGACTCAAAGACGGGCGCTTCCGGATCACGGATGAACTTGCCACCGCACGAGGGATAACTGCAACGCAAGGAACACTCACCGTGAGCGATATGGCATTGCAGGAATTATTGGAAGGTCAGAATATCGAATGCCGTGAAGATATTGCGGGGGATGTTATTGTGCAATGGAATGGTTTGGCGGTCGGGAGGGGGCTTGCCAAAGAAGGATTTTTGAAGAATCGGTTGTCCAGATGGATTGTGCAATTGCGAGGATCATGAATGATTAAGGGGCTGACATAGGACAGCTTAATACGATTTCATGATTTTCCGCAAAGACTTGAGCAATTTTTGAGTATCTCGGGAGTTAAACCGCCATTCA
>MFXW01000052.1 GCA_001787585.1 Candidatus Peribacteria bacterium RIFCSPHIGHO2_02_FULL_53_20 | reverse complement strand
CATAAATGTGAGGAGAAGAGCAAGTAGATGCCAAGATCTACTCTCTCATCCCACACGTTTCTGGTCTATTCCCCCGAGCGCTTGGCATCGAAGTCGTCATGATGACGGGTGATCACCAAACAGTCGCCGATGTAGTCGCAAAGGATCTCGGCATCGAACGTGTCTTTGCTCAAGTGCTTCCCGAGCACAAGACCGACCATGTGAAGAAGCTACAACAGGAGGGAAAGTTTGTTGGGATGGTGGGCGACGGCATCAACGATGCTCCGGCTCTTGCTCAGGCCGATATCGGCATCGCCATCGGTGCGGGAACCGATGTCGCCATTGAAACAGGCGACATCGTACTCATGAAGTCCGATCCGGTCGATATCCTCAGTGCCATCATCCTCAGCAAAGCAACGGTTCGTAAGATGAAGCAGAACTTATTCTGGGCTGCAATTTATAACGTACTCGCCATTCCTGTGGCAGCTGGTGTGTTCTATCCGTCCTTCGGTCTTTCCCTCCGTCCTGAAGTAGCGGCACTCCTCATGTCCGTTTCTTCAATCATCGTCGCGACGAATGCGGTGCTCCTCAAACGCGTAGAGCGCACACTAACCTGATATGCTCTCATACCCCCTTCAAACTGCTGCCGATGTCATCCGAGTACTCGGAAGCAATACCGATGGATTATCGGAAGCGGCGCGCCTGCTATTGCCGCTCTGATGAAGAAGGACTACAGTGAACTGACTATGATGAACTACGGAAATTTCGGATGGGGCGGCGGGATGATGATTTTCGGGTGGATCATACCGGTCCTCATTACCGTTTTGCTTGTCCTCGCGATTGCAGCCCTCTGGAAGTACATCAGTAAAAAGTGAGCTGACTCACGGCTACATGAGACGGTTTTTCTTCTCTCGTACGTCTACTCAGATGATGATAGATTTCAAAAGCATGACATTCGCGACGGAAGAGAATGTCTGTTAAATCCCCCCTCACCATGACAACGCCAAAGCCCATTCCGGTAAATAAACCCAAGCAGAGCTTCATGGATATGCTCCTCGACCCGATGTTGAAGGTGACACGCGAAGTGCTCCTGCCCGATACGATGATTCGTTATGGGATAAAGGGGCTGAAGAAATTACGGAAGAAAAAATAATCGCATGGCGGTGTAAGGAAGGTACAATATGCCCATGCATCATTCCCCCCCTCATTCCATTGCGGAATCCCGCCTCCTCTCCTTTGCAAAAACACCGGAGAAACCACAGGAATCCGCAGAGTCGCCTGCCGACTATGAAATTCTCGCCAAGCCGAGCTATTCGGCTCTGAAATTCCGCTTGAATACCGGACAGGAGATCCACGCTGAAAGCGGAGCGATCCTTGCCGCGGGAGGTAGTCCGGAAATCCGGGGAACAATGAAAGGAGGCGTGCTCGGCGCACTCAAGCGCAGCATTCTCACGAGTGAGTCGTTTTTCGTGACGACGATCAAAGCTAGGGAAGATGGCACCGAACTCTATCTCGCGCCGCGCGCAGTGGGAGATGTCGAGTGCATTCCGCTTACGGGCGAGGACTACATCGTTCAGGGAGGATCATTCCTCGCTTCCGAACCGGGCATTACAACCGATACGCATTTCTCCGGCTGGAAAGGATTTGTCTCCGGCGAGGGTATTTTTATGATCCGGGCTTCGGGAAGCGGCAACATGTTCGTTTCAAGCTTCGGAGGAATTCTCAAAAAGGATCTGAAAGCGGGGGAAAAGTTCGTCGTCGATAACGGTCATATCGTCGCCTTTCCCGCATCGATGCCCTACGCCATCGAACGCATGGGCGAAGGACTCACCGGCATGGTGACCACGGGCGAAGGTCTCGCCTGCGCCTTCACCGGTCCCGGGACGATCTATCTGCAATCCAGAAACCTCCGGACATTCGCCGAGCAATTAAATCCGTTCCTGCGAGCGCCGGAGCGCGGGCAGGGAGCGAGTAATATTTTGGGACAGGTGTTTGGGGGATAGAGAAAAGGAAAGAGGTATTTCTTTTTCTCTTTGCAACGCGCTCTTCTTCATGAATTGTGCATACAACACCAATTGTCCATACTGGCAGCATGGTCAAAAATACATGTCTTCCGCCCGTTGATCTGCTCACATCACCCCGCTGCCGGGCGGAAGATCTTGGTCTACCGATGCCAGACTCTCCGCACGCGGTCTCGGCATGCCTTCCGCTATGGACGCACAATATCGGCTATGAAGAAGATGACCCAGAAATCAAAGATCGCATGCGTGCCGCGTACCCTCGGTTCTGTTTGCATCCCTCTGTGCAAGAACTGTGTGATCGCACATTCGCTCAGACCAAATCGACAGGGCTCTTGTTTCCATCGCGCAAGGTTGCGGAGCGAGCCATCGAGTACGTGCAATGGCGATGTGGCTCCGGCGCTGCACTGGTTGCATTGGATGGACAACCGATTTTCGGAGTGCGTGTTGACCCGTCCTCACTCGGAACATTGCGTGAATACTGGCAACACGCTGGCGAAATAGTGTCGTCGCGCACAGCGCAGCAGATTCTTTCGGGACAACCGGTCACTTACGCGTGGAGGCAGCATCATGAATCAATCCAACGTCGAGTGGCGCAGCTGCAAAGTACGACTCCTGAAAACGTCTGGCTGCATCCGTCTGGTATGGCAGCTATAGCTGCGGTATGGCAGGCAATCCGTCAATTGGACCCCGATCTCCCGACCGTGCAATTTGGTTTTCCCTATGTCGACACCCTGAAAATCCAGCAAAGATTCCCTTCTACACACTGCCGATTCTTCCCCATCGGTTCATTAGCCGATATCACAATCCTGCAATCAGAGTTACAAACGACACCGATCAGCGCCGTGTTCTGCGAGATGCCGGGAAACCCGCTCCTGCACTGTCCCGATCTGCGAGCGCTGCGACAATTGGCTGATCAATACGGATTCCTGCTGGTCGTGGACGATACGCTGGCCGCATGCATCAACCTAAATGTACTGCACATGGCGGATATTGTCGTGACCAGCCTGACAAAATATTTCAGCGGTTATGGAGATGTGATGGCTGGCAGTGTGACTCTGAATCCGCGCAGCGCGCGCTTTGCGCAATTGCATAGCGTGTTGAGCGATGATGCAGAACAACTTCTGGAAGACAGCGACGCGAAAGTGCTTGAAGAAAATTCTCGTGATGTCGTAAAGCGGATCTCTGCGATCAATCGTAATGCCGCATGGATCGCACAACAATTGTCCCGTCATCCGACCGTCGACCGCATCTGGCATCCGTCACTGGAGCGAAACGAGAATTATGAAACCCTGCGCAGACCAAACGGCGGATACGGTGGGTTGCTCTCAGTCTTGCTGAAAGATCCGCAACGAACGACACCACATGTGTTCGATGCCTTGTGTGTGTGCAAGGGGCCGAATCTGGGAACCGTCTTCACGCTCTGTTGCCCGTACACCATCCTGGCGCATTACCACGAACTGGAATTTGCAGAACGTTGCGGGGTCTCCCGCTGGCTACTCAGGATCAGCATTGGCACGGAACCTGCTGCAGAGCTCTGGGATCGTTTCGAGCAGGCATTGCTCAGCGCGTCCGATACAGTGTAGACCGCACCGTCGTCACCGGTAGATCCACCCACTGCAACAGCGTGGAGCCATCATGCCATTGAATCGTTCCAAGATTGCTCCTGTCGGAAAGACCCGTGAGACGCACCTGCAGGGTGCTGCCGCCTTCCACGATCTGCGGATCGGTGACGCGCGCACGGAGAGCAAGTCCGATGTTGCCTCCCGAGTCGATGATCGAGGAGATGTGTTGATGGATATCACTGCACGTCACCATGATCTCGATCGTCGGCTGGTTTGCCGTGCAGGATGCGATGACGCTCTGGTCAAGTGTGTTGAAGAGGACGAAGGAATCTGTATCTACTTCGACATTGCTCGCCGTGACCGTGAAGACGAGCGTCCGGAGCTCCACATCGTTCAAGCCGTTTTTACTATTGCGGTTTTGTAGAGCAAAGAAACGGAAGCTACCGATGGTGGACGTCCCCGATGGGACGGGAGAATCGTCGCTATCGCTGGAGTCATTGATAATAGAAGAGATCTTGCTGAGGACGATATCGTGCGTGGAGCCAGTGATAGTAGCATTGACACCGGGAGAGGCTATGCCGACGAAAATCTCTCCTTCAGCCGTAGAATCGCCGTCATTTTGTGCAAGATCCACGCCAGAGAGTTCTCCGCGAGCGTTCGCAGCGTGTGCCGTGCCAATGCTCGCCGTGAGCGTCAGTGCTATAGTTTCGCCGCTCACCGCGCCCTCAGTATCCGACTTCAACACTGCCTTTACGAGCACCCGCTTTTCCACATCCATTGTAATGAGGAAATCGGTATTTGTGCAGAAGTGCCCCGTAGTAAGAACGGCGCACTGCAAACCTCGGGCTGTGGCAAAAGGCGTAGAAGCCCCCACTTCATACAACTCAAGGCGTTCGGCATTCGCCGTCACCCCGCCGATATCGAGGCTGCGTACGCGGATGTCTTCGCCCGTCGCATAGAAGGAAAGCCGCAGCAGCGTATCGCTCCGCTCGCCCGCGAGCGCCTGGTGACTGCCAACCGGAACGCTGTCTCTGGTGACGAAGAGATTTCCCACGGTTCGCACGGTAACAATGCGTAGAGCCGCCGTGATCACACGAATCCAACAGAGCGATTGGTCGCATTCCTCCGCATTGAGGACGATGCCGGAAAGATCCTCTTCATCTTCGTCTCCAACTGCGGCAATAAATCCTGGGTCGTCGGTAGCAAAGGAAAGTCCAATCTGATCACTCGAAACATTCGGCGAGAGATCGGCAACAATTTCGAAATGCGTCGCAATCCCCTGTTGAATGTGCACTTGGAAATTCGGGAATGCGAGACGCGTACTCTGTGCGGATGCCGTCGCGACCACCTGCTCGACGGTACCGTCCTTGTCGAGATCGGCCATGAGACGGTAATTTGTCGCGGCGGTTGCGCTTCCCGAGGCAACACGCACCGTGACATCCGTGATCCACGTGTCCTGCCGAGAGGCCACGGCATCGAATGCCATGAGGGTGATATTTTTGCTTCCGGCTGCATGCGTGACAGACCCGAGATCGCGCTGCTCGATCCTGAGCGCCGCATGACGGATGGGTTGCCCTACGATCACACAGATACTCGAGCACCCGTCACCGTCCTCCGTATTGCCGTCATCGCACTGTTCGCCGGATTCCAGTACTCCGTTGCCGCATTCGGAAGATGCTCCAGAGCTCCTGCTCGACGAACGGGAACTGCGCGCGGAGGAGACCGGCGACAGAGGTGGAGAACCCACATACGCAATCGGTTCGCCGAAGCGGACGATGAGGTACGCCATTTCACTGCGGGTCAGCAAATGACCAGGATTGAACGGGAAGTAATCAAAGAGCCCGCGTGCGGCGGCGAGATCCATGTACGGGTCGTACCAGTGCGGCGGCGCCTGGAGATAGGCGGGAAGTTCCGCGTCCCATGCGGCGGCAGCGATCTTCAGTGCCTCCGCGAGAATGACGGTCTGTTCTCCCCGGAATGTTCCATCGGGATATCCCTCGATGACTCCTTTTTCTTTCGCCGAGCACGCATGCGGCCAAAACCACTGTTCCGCACCCCGGAAATCCTGAAAACAATTGCGATCCCCCACATCAAAGACTCCGGATCCGTCGGCAGCGAGCATCAGAATTTTGAGGAATTCCGCGCGGTTGATGAGAATGTCCGGTCGGAAGATACCGTACCCGTAGCCCTGCACCACTCCACGCGCCCGCAAAAGCTCAATGTAGGACTCATGCGGATGCCCAAGGGTATCGAGAAAGATGCCGCCGGTGGCAGACTGTGCGAATGCCACAATGGGTAGAGCCACGAGAGTAAGAAGGAGACGCTTCACGGTGAGTGATTGTAGCAAGTTATTGTTATATTGTTGTATTGTTCGCAAGCGATCAGCAATGTAACAATTCAGCAATACAACAATCATCCGGCATCCGACTGATACTCCTCGTCTGCCTTTTGCTTCGCAGCGCTTTGCTGCTGCTCGATCATCTGTTCGTCGGTGGGTTTTGCATCCGCCGTCTGCACTGCCTGCCTCTCCTGCTGCGCATGTGTTTTTGTTCCGAAAGTCTCCGGCGGTGCAGCATCCTTTTCGTCTTTTTTGTCCTCTTCGTCTTTTCGCTTTTCATCAGGCTTCACTTTGTCTTTCCCCACATTGGCTCGCAGAACGGCGCGCTGCAAACCGAGGAGCTTGCCCTTGCTCTCCGCCGCACGCTTCTGCTGCACTTCCTTTTTATCGGACCGGTACTGGTCCTCGGGGCGCGAGATGCCTTCCTCTTCGTCGTCGTGGTACATGGAACCAGTATAACCATCCAGAATACAATTCATAATTCCTCTTTCTTCATTCATAATTCCACCATGCCCCTGTAGCTCAGTTGGGTCGCCGAGCGTTAAGCGAGGCGCAATACTAAAAACGCCAGCGCGCTTTCTGATAAACCTTTAGAATATCTCTACTGCCCTCGTAGCTCAGTTGGATAGAGCGCCTGGCTTCGAACCAGGAGGTCGTGGGTTCAATTCCTGCCGGGGGCACCATTCGACTCGTCCCGCTGAGGCGGGACTCGCTCATGGCAAGCCACTCATGCACAATGCTCGTTTCCGCTCTTGGCTCCCCCCGCTCCTCCTTTTCCTGATCCCCCTCGCAATCTATTTCCAATCCCTCGGCAACTACTTCGTCGCCTGGGACGACAACATCCTTGTCTACAACAATCCCCTCGTCCTTCACTTTTCCCCTTATGCCGTGTGGGCAGTCTTCACATCGTATGATCCGGAGCTCTACATTCCGCTGACATTCCTTTCCTACCAAATCGAGCATCTGGTCTTCGGACTGAATGCGACGGTATTCCATACGACCAATCTCCTGCTCCACTGCGGGAGCGCGGTCATGGTGTATTTCCTGCTGCAACGCTGGAACATTGCCCGCACAGTCGCCTTCGTCCTTGCGTTGATCTTCGCGATCCATCCGATGAATTCTGAAGCAGTAGCATGGGTAAGCGCACGCAAAGACACACTCAGCAGTTTTTTCTTTCTCGCGACATTGCTGCAATGGGAAAGATACCGAGCGAATGCATCGGCGAGGAAATATTGGGTTGCGGCGTTTTTCTTTCTTCTTGCACTTCTTTCCAAGGTATCAATCGCATTGTTACCGATTGTCCTTCTTCTCATCGACTGGCGCGACGGTCACGCACTGAACGGGAAAACGATCCAAGAGAAAATGCCGTTCTTTGTGCTGTCTGGCATCTTCATCATCGTCGCGCTCTTCGGTAAGACGGGCAATATCGCGGCACTCACCGCTCTGCAAACTCTTCTTATGGCATGCAAGGCAATCGCATTTTATCTGATGACATTTGCATTCCCATATAGGATTGCTTTGATCTATCAGCAAAGCACACCAATCACACTCACATCTCCGGAATTTTTCCTTCCTGCCCTTTCTGCCCTCCTCCTCCTTTTCTTCGTAATCCTTTCTCTGCGCTGCACCCGCCTCGTCG
>MFXW01000051.1 GCA_001787585.1 Candidatus Peribacteria bacterium RIFCSPHIGHO2_02_FULL_53_20 | reverse complement strand
CGGAATGAAATGCAACAGATGGAGACGCAACAGACGGAGACGCAACAGCGTTGCGTCTCTACGGAGGATGTTCAAATGACCCCGAATATTTCCACCATATCCTTTGCAGAAAAAATCCCCTTGATTCTCGAACACTGCGCACTCGCGGTCCGCTTAAAAGGCGAAAAACGCGGAATGCTCGAAATGCGGAGGCACTTAGCAAGTTATGTGCGGGGACAACCGGGTGCTGCGGAAATGCGTGCACGGCTGGTAGTTGCAGAGAAGATTGAGGATGTGAAGGCGGTGTTGTGCGTTTGATAATACTAGCCGCACCCCTGCAGGGGTGCGGCTAGATGATTGCATACAATGCACTTTTTATATCTCCAGCCGGATTCCCGGCCCCATGCTCGGCGAGATACTGACCGAGTTGATGTAAACCCCTTTGATGCCCGCAGGCTTTGCGTCCTTCACCGCCTGCAACACGACATCGAGGTTCTCTTTGAGCTTTGCCGGTCCGAAGGAGAGCTTGCCGAAGACCGTGTGGATGATGCCCTGCTTGTCCATTTTACACTCGATGCGACCCTTGCTCAGTTCCTGGATCGTCTTTGCGACGGTATTGGTCACCGTGCCGGACTTGGGGTTTGGCATGAGCCCTTTTTGACCCAAGGTTTTTGCGATTTTTCCGAGGTTCTTCATGAGGCTGGGAACGGCGATGGCGATATCAAAATTGATCTCACCGCTTTCCACCTGCTTGATGAGATCTTCGTTGCCGGCGATGCACGCACCTGCCTTCTTCGCTTCATCGATTGCGTCATCGGGAACGAACGCGGCAATGCGGACCGTGCGCCCTGTGCCATGGGGAAGGGCCACGGTCGTGCGCACCAGCTGGTCGGCTTGGGTGGTATCGGCGTTGATGCGGATATGGAGCTCGGCCGTGGGGTCGAACTTCGTCGTCTGGAGTTTGCAGAGAAGCTCCGTCGCCTCGGCGACAGGGTAGCGTTTCTTTTCAACGAGTTTTGCGATTTCCTTGTACTTCTTTCCGCGCTTGCGGATCTGTTTGACCGTTTTCATGAGATTAGGGGGAACGTGGTGCGAACGTCCTTCGACAAGCTCAGGACTCCCACGATAGAACGGAGAGATTGTGGAGGATCAGTTCAGGGCTTGCAATGAATTTTGAGGTTTTGTGCACTTCTTTGCCAAATGCCAAATTGACCAATCAATTGTCCGATTTGGCATTTGGCAAAGAAGTAGCCCAGAAATCATTTGGTCATTGGAGACCACGGATTCAGCGGCGGTTTTTCTTGCTCATTACAGCACTGTGTGGTGTCTGCGCCTTGGCTGGTCTCGAGGAAACCGGCGTCAAAAGACTACCCACCGATTGCGTGCGCGATACCCAGCTCACAGGGCCTCTGGTGCACCAGGAGATAAGACCACCGTAACATGCCATGAGGAGCGGCATGATCCACCAGCCGGAAAGATCCGTAGATCCCATGGTGATGCTGAGGAGGAAGGAGAGGAGTGCGAGAACCAGTGTGACTTGTCCTAAGATGCGGAAGGTGAGGAGGAAGACGGCAGCGGGAACCGCGCGCGCGGCGGAATCGAGACTAGATGCGCGCTGGTCCTGCCAGAGAAAGAGACCTCCGCCGGCGGCAAAGATCAGCAGGAGTCCGAAATATGTTCCGCCCGTGTAGGAAACACCTGCGAGCACGCTATACACCGTGGGGAGCGATCCCACGGTCATGAGCATCACGCCGAATGCCTGGATGCAATAACAATGAATGGCTTCGCCGATAGCTCTTGCCTTGGCGGGAGCCGCAAGCAGACTGGGGATGAAGAGCAGCGCAAGGAACTCTACGAGAACGATTGGCACCACAATGCCGTAAACAAAAGCAGGAGAACTCGCAAGACTTGCAACGAGGGAAACCATGGGGAGCGGGGAGGAATGTGGGTCTCAGCGTAGGAGAAATGTATGCCAAAAGGGATTGCATGGTTGGATTAAGCAGTATGGGATCGGTTTTCGTGAGACGTGAGGTCGTGAGTCGTTATCCCTCCACTGTCACCCCCATATTTCTAGCCGTTCCCTCGATCGTGCGCATCGCGGCTTCAATGTCTGTTGTGTTGAGATCGGGCATTTTGGTCTCTGCGATTTTACGGACTTGGGCTTTCGTGATCTTGCCTACCTTCTCTTTGTTCGGCACTCCGCTGCCTTTCTCAATTTTCGCGTGTTCCTTGATCATCGCGGCAGCAGGAGCCTGCTTTAAGATGAAACTGAAACTGCGGTCTTCATACACGGTGATGACTGCGGGCACCACCTGACCGCGGCGGTCTTTCGTCTTCTCGTTGAACTTCGCACAAAAGTCCTGGATGTTGATGCCGGCTTGTCCGAGTGTGGGTCCGAGTGGAGGAGCGGGGTTTGCCTGCCCGCCGGTTGCCTGCACTTTCAAGACTTTGGTGATCTTCTTTGCCATTGCGGGGGCACTGTATTGATAGAGAAAGCGATGGTCAATGGATTTGGTCCCATTCGCCTGCGGTAGAGACGTCCCGTTGGGACGTCTCAACTATTTCGGGAGACGTGCAGCTGCACGTCTCTACTGGGTTAATTCTTCAATCAATGCAAACATCTCCGCATCTCTCCCCTCCGCAATCCGGATTTCGTACAGCCGCTCACGTACGCGGAGGAAAACTAAGCGCTCGGGACTTAAGCCCTCATCAAGAAATGTCAGGAAATTTCTTGGAGGTTTTCCCGGCAGTCGCTGCGTTTCATCGAGTAGATCTTTCACACGTGGGGAAAAAGAAGCGTGCAGTGCTTCCTTGAGCGCGAGGAAATAATTTTTCACTTGCGGGGACTCCGTCCAAGCGATGAGACCGGCGCGATCACCATTGAGGAGGAGCACATAGGTGGATACTTCCGCTTCCTGCGAGGGGATCACGGTGCGGAGGATAGTGAGTTCGTCGGATGTTTCGATTTCAAAGCCGAGTCTGGTGAGGGTCAGAAGGACATCGGGACCGGTTGCTTTGCGGATGCCGGCGGGAGAGGAAGAAGAGTTTGTGGAATCGGAGGAGATCGAGGAAGTTTGCGCAGGTTGCGGGGGCTTGTCCTGAGCGTTGTCGAAGGATTGCGGAGTATCGGAGGCGTAGGGTTCATCGGGGAGAACTTCTTTCGGGAGACCTCCTTCTATAAGGAAGGCATCGGCGATCCCGAGAGCGACCATGAGGGCGAGAATGCCTGTGGAGACGAGGATCTTTGGCATGCGATGGAGCTAATGCTACACTAAAGATCTATGGCGATCGACCGTAAAAACCGCTCCGGCATTGCGCTCGCGCCTTCTCCTACTGTGAAAGACACCGAAGCATTTGAGCAGACATTGCGCCCGAAGCGTTTGAATGAATACATCGGTCAGGGGGCGATCAAAAGTCACGTCCTTGTCCATGTGCAGGCAGCGCGGACGCGCAGTGAACCTCTTGGGCATACATTGCTGCATGGTCCTCCGGGTCTTGGGAAAACCACACTCGCCTACATCCTTGCCCAAGAGATGGGATGCAGCCTCCGTATCGCGAGTGGTCCGGGCATCGAAAAGCCCGGAGATCTCGCGTCGCTTCTCACCAACCTCGCGCAGGGCGACATCCTCTTCATCGATGAAATCCACCGCATGCGGCCGGCGATTGAAGAAGTGCTCTACTCTGCGATGGAGGACTACGCGCTCGATCTGGTGATCGGCAAAGGACCTTCGGCACGCTCAATGCGTCTCGAATTAAAACCCTTCACACTCGTCGGAGCGACAACGAAAATCGGTTCCATGAGCGCGCCGCTACGAGACCGCTTTGTCCATCAGTTCAAGCTCGCGTTTTATGAGCCCGCTGAAATGCGCCAGATTGTCGACCGCACTGCCGGGATTCTTGGCGTCCCCATGCAAGAGGGCGCAGCGCATCGCATCGCTTGTTCGGCACGCGCGACTCCCCGCATTGCCAACCGCCTCGTTCGCTCGGTTCGTGACTTTGCGCAGGTGGGGGGAGAGAGCACCATTTCCGTCGAACGCGTCGAAACTACGCTTGGCGCTCTCGGTATCGACGATCGTGGGCTCGATCGCACGGATCGCGCGATCCTCGAATCCATCATCGCGAAATTCGCCGGAGGACCCGTCGGACTTTCCACGCTCGCAGCGGTGACATCGGAGGAAGAAGAGACGCTCGAAGATGTCTACGAACCGTACCTGATGCAGCAGGGATTTTTGCAGCGGACGCCGAAGGGAAGAATCGTGACCAAGTTGGCGTATGAATTACTGGGGATGCGGGTGCCGGAGGGAGTGCAGGGGACGATGCTGTGAGTATCACTCCGTACACGGAAACTCACATCCCCTCGGATACTCCTTCATCTTCCGGTCGCTTCTGCGGTTCGTCTGCACATACTCTCGGTGTGTCCGCTGACTCAAGTCCATCGTCGGAAAATCCGGATCCTGAGATCGCACCGCATGTTCCAAGCGCTTCGCGAAATAATTTTCATCCGTTGGCTGGTAGCCTTTGCGGCGGATTTCCCTGTGGGATTCTCTCCACATCGGCATGGAGTCTCTTTGCGGAGTTGGTGTGCGATAGGTTCGCTCCTCATGCATCATCATGGGTTCATGTCTATGTGCAGGAACCATCATCTCCTCCTGCGGGAGGGGAGTGAAGTGCAGGTAGAAGAGCGGGAGGAGGGTTTCGAGCATGTATGCAGTATGGAGTATTCGGTATGCAGTATAAAGATCATTTGGTGCCCTCGTTTTCGAACAGTACTTTGTCGATCTCCCGTTGAATGTTTTTTTTGAATACCCTCGTCGAAAATTCCGCAGCGCGTCGTAGACACTCTTCACTTGAATACTTTTTTTGATCATATATTTCCAGTATTTCTTGAAGAGATTCCGCAGTCGGATCTCTAAAAAATTCCCCGGTCTTTCCCTCCACAATTGTCTCCAAAGGACCCCCTGCCGCAAATGCGATCACGGGCGTCCCGCACGCCATCGATTCCAATGCGACGAGATTGAAGTCCTCATCACCGGGAACAATTGTTGCTTTCGCTCCTGCATAGAGATCAGCAAGTTCGTCGCCGTGGCGGTAGCCGTAGAATTCGACGATAGGGGGTTGGGCGTAGGGCGTAGAGCGTTGGGAGTTCCGCGCGCGAGATGCAGCCAGCCGTTCCAGACGCTTTCGGTCGGGGCCTTCACCAACGATTTTCAAATATATTCCAAGATGGTTGCATGCCTCGATCGCAAGTTCGATGCGCTTGTAGGGAACAAGGGTGGAGACGACGAGAAAATAATCGGGATGCTGCATCTGTAGACGGATTTGCGATTTGCGACTTACAATTTGCGATTGATCGAGCCAAAAATCATCGATGGGTGGATAGACCACGGTACTCGATCGTCTCCAGTAGAGTTCGACTCTTCGTTGGACTTCCTTTGAAGAAACGATGATGCGGTCGGCGCGTGCTGCGGACTCAGCGTCCCAGATGCGGAGTTTGTGGAACGCGCGCTCAAGATAGGCGCGCTTGAGGGGACCGAAGATTCCTTTGCCTGCTTGTTCGAGGACATCGTGCGTGCGATCCCACAGGTAACGGGCAGGGGAGTTTACAAAAGAGAGGTGTCTTGGTTTTCCATTGGTGATGATGTTGTGGGCGAAGGCGGAGGAGGAGGAGATCACCAGATCGAATTGCGAAAAGTCCCATGCCTCTATCGCTTGGGGGAATCGCGATAAATATATGTGATGATTGTATTTCCATGGGAACGGGTTGCAGGTTGCAGGTTGCAGGTTGCTTGTGCGAACGCGTTCCTTCGGAAACCAGTCGCCGAGTTTTTTCTCGTCGTAGAGGAGTGTGTAGATGGGGGCATCCGGAAACATCTCCGTCAACACACGAAGGA
>MFXW01000050.1 GCA_001787585.1 Candidatus Peribacteria bacterium RIFCSPHIGHO2_02_FULL_53_20 | reverse complement strand
TCCGAATTCGGACATGGGGAAAGTATAGAGTATTATGTATTAGGTATTAAGTATGAAGCTCCACACAAAATACAGCTTCATACGTAATACCTAATACTTGATACGTAATACTCCTATGCCTTCGCGGTAGCAGGCATGATGTGCACCACCGTTGCGCGCTCGTGCCGTCCGTTGAATTTGGCGATGCGCTGTTGCGAGAACTTCACCACTCCGGCTATGTCGGCATGAATGGTCCAGTCGCTGCCCACGTGCGTATGGAGACCCGGTCGGTACCAGTATCCCTTTTGGCGAATAAGGACCTCGCCTGCTTCAACAGTTTGACCGCCAAAGCGCTTCACGCCACGCCGCTTGGATCTGCTATCTCTGCCGTTGGCGGTAGATCCGCCTGCTTTCTTATGCGCCATGACCGGCATTCTACGAATTTCGGTGCTTTGCGCAAGCAAAAGAGAACCGAATCAGATGCCGGAAAAACAAAATCCAAAGATACAAGAAACAAGGAAATGCCAAGCACCAAGACATTCAGCAAGAATCTCACAAAATGCAGCTGAACCTCTTGACGAGAGGCATCTATTTCATACAATGCCTTCCTATGTCACTCAGAACGGAAAAAACAGAAGCGGATTACCAACTGGCTGCAGCAAACCTCGGTGTCGGTAGTGTGACTACGACGTTGCACAACCTAGAGTACCATGCCAAGTCCGGGCATCTTCCGGAAAACCTTACTCCTGAGAATGCCGCGGCAGTATTTGACATGTGTACACGACTCGCGGATGCCGTTCAACAAATTGTGAGGATTCAGGGATTGCTTGGGGATATTCCAAGGGCAGAAACGACAGCAGCGTAAAAAATGAATCCAGAATACTGGTTGGTGATTTGGATTTTAGTATTTCCATTGTGTGCAGCACAATGGTTGCGGGGGCTGGATTTGAACCAGCGACCTCGAGGTTATGAGCCTCGCGAGCTACCAGGCTGCTCCACCCCGCGGGCAGAGCATAGCGGTAGAAATCGCTCAATACCAAGGAGTTCTTCTGAAAAGTTCAATGAAATGACTTGTTCTGATCCAGAACGATCAGCATACTTTTACACTTATGACAGCAATTTCCGCTCTTGATAAATTACAGAGTTTGATGACAGCACTAGATGATGCAAAAAAACTGAAACTCAATGTAACAGAGAGACTGATTGCCATAACGGATGTGGTTCGTGCGTTTCGAGAAGTGTCACGCACGTTGCTGGGTGGTGTGCTGTCAGAGCATGTGGAAACCGTAGAAAAGTTGTGGTGTACATTGGAATCCCCTGTGGATGCTGCTCTTGGTCAAATCATTGGGCATCTTACATATGACGCAAAGGCAGAAATGAGCGCAAAATTGGAGAAACAAAGAGCGTGGCTCGCAATCCTGCAGCAACCTCCACAAAGCACGGAACAACGTGCAGCGATATATGATCAATCGCGGGCAGCAGGATTTTCGGGATCCTACACACGAGATCAGTACGTAGAATCCATGGATTATGTATTGCGCGACATGCAAGCAGCCGATTTTCAATTAGGTCGCATGGAGCATGAAGAATCACAACTTGATGAACTGTTTGCTACGTTTGTTACCTACGAACATTCTTCGCATTTACACCCCTCTCCGTAATTCCTCCACCCTCTCCGGCTGGAAGAGAAACAGCTGCCAGTGCTCGAAGACGGGCATCTGGCGGAGGAGTTCTAAAAACCGTGCTTCCTGCTGTTCCGCAGCTGCGGCATTGGGTTCTTCGCCGAAGGGGACCTCTGTGGTGGGGGGAGTGATGATCAATACTTTTTCATTCTCGCGAACACGACCGAGATTTTCCTTCGCGTACTTGTCTTTGTGCTGGAGTGAATGGAGATACTCCAGTTCACGCCGCGCCTCCTCGTTGCTGTCAGCCATGATTGCGTTTTGCTTGCGCATATCTCCGAGGGTCCCGTCAAAAAGGATATTTCTGTAGAAGGACAATGCGAGTCCGAATGCCATGAAGCCCACGACCGTGAGGCCGATGACGATGGTTAATTGCCGGCTGAGGGGTTCTGCTGTGTGAAATGCCATGGACGGAATTGAACCCTTCGACAGGGCTCAGGGCAAGAATGGAGAATTGAGAATGGAGAATTGCATGGTAACGGTATAGTGGGGTTGTGAACATATATTGTTCTGGGATCGGCGGGATCGGCCTCAGTGCGTATGCGGCTCTCATGTGCTCGCAGGGGCATACGGTTGCGGGAAGCGACAGAGCCGAGAGCGAACTTCTTGATGATTTGCGGCAACAGGGGATTACTGTGATTCTAGAGCAGGATGGCTCTGCAATCCCCGAGGTGTGCGATCTCTTTGTGTATACCGAGGCGCTTGCGGAGGATCATCCCGAGCGCAGGGCGGCAGCGGAGCGCGGTATCCGATCGATTTCGTATTTCGCGGCTCTCGGCGAGCTTTCTGCGCCCTATGACGTAGTCGCTGTCTCCGGAACGCACGGGAAATCGTCGACGACGGGGATGCTTGCAAAAATTCTCGTGGATGCTGGGAAAGATCCGACGGTGGTGGTCGGGACGAAGCTCCCTGATCTCGGGGGACCCGTCCGACCGGACGGTCGTCCGGGCGGGCGCAACTGGCGCAGCGGCAAGAGCAATCTTTTTCTTTTGGAAGCCTGCGAGTACCGCAGGTCGTTCCATGCGCTTTCCCCAGATACGATCATCATCACCACCGTGGACGGCGATCACTTCGATTACTACGCGTCTCTTGATGACTACCACCGCGCGTTCACGGAATTCGTCGATCAGCTTCCGCCGGACGGCAGCGTTATCATCCATGGAGAGGATCTGGACGCATTGCGGATCGCGGAGGCGTCTGCGCGCAATGTTCTCGATGCGGATCAGCATCCGCTTCCGGAACTTTCCGTCCCTGGTCTGCACATGCGACAAAACGCACAGCTGGCTTTCACGGCAGCGCTGCACCTTGGCATTCCTCGTGATTCCGCATTGCAGTCGCTGAAGGAATATCACGGCGCATGGCGGCGGATGGAACTCGTGGGGATGTACGGGGATATTCCTGTTATCGACGATTACGGTCATCATCCGCGAGAAATCACGGCGACACTGCAGGCGATACGCGAAAAATATCCGAAGCACCGCATCGTTTGCGTGTTCCAGCCGCATACGCATGACCGCACATTGAAGCTTTATGATGATTTCACGAAGGCGTTTTCGGATGCGGACATGGTGATCATTCCGGGTATCTACGAAGCGCGGCGTGAGCGCGATGCCACAAGCGTAGATATCAAAACATTCATTGGGGACATTGTGCGCAAGAGTGGAGTGGAATGTCGTGACGGGAAATCTCTCACGGATACCGAGCAAGCATTGCGCGGAGAACTATTGCAATCGGGCGACGTGCTTTTGGTGATGGGGGCGGGGGATGTCACAGGACTAGCGAGGAGGATGGTTCTGCAGTAGCGGAAGAAAGCCTGTGGTGAGCTTGTCGAACCGCCATCTTCCGCGATTGTTACATCAAGGTACGCGGAGGTAACGAACCTCCTCTCTGTTGGCTATTTCATTCCATCATAATTCCCCCGAATCTCCGCCGTCTTTTCCCCGTAGATATCCATTGCCGTCGTGAGCATTTTGCTGAGCTCCGCGCGATTGATCGGACGCTCCGGACCGAAGGTGCCAGCGGCATCGCCGGCAATGAGCTTATCTTCCGCAGCTGTCTCGATGCAGTCGGCATACGGCGTGAGCGCGGAGACATCGGAGAAACGTTCTCCCGTCGGCCAGATGCGGGGAATGCTGAGTGCATGGAGAAGCGTGCAGACGACTTCGCTGCGCGTGGCGGGACGTTCGGGGTTTTCACGGATGGACCGATAAGCAAGCCAGCCACGGCGCTCTGCTGATGCGTACACATCGGCAAACCATGTCCCGCGTGCGCGCTCATTCACAGGAAGTGTTCGTTCGTCCATTTCATCGATACCGGCAAGGCGATGCGCGACTTTTGCCAGCTGTGCGAGTGTAACGGAATCGCCCGGACCGAATTTTCCAGTGAGTTTGCCATCCGGATCCTTATATCCGGACATGATGCCCGTACGGATCGCGGTGTACACGGATGTCGCGTACCACTCTTCGGTCCTTATATCATCGAAGGTGATCTGCTCATTGCCGACGGTCACGGTGATAAATTCCAGTGCATTCTCCTCCGCGCGCGCTTGTGGCAGACGGTCAAGATTTTCGCAGGCGATTGTCATAGAGAACTGGATGCGACTGCCATTCAGAAGTTTGTCGGATTTCGGTCTCGGTGAAATACAATCCTCAATGGGATCGAAGTATATTGTGTATTGTCCGATGGGAACATCGGCAAATTCCATCGGTGAAGTGCCAGTGAACACCAAACTGTTGGGTCCCTTGATGGTGAAGGTCATTCCTTGAGGTTCCGTCGTCACGGACATTTTTCCCGTGTGCGTATAGACATGAGTGATGCTTACCCGCGCAACATCACCGTCAGTAAGAGAGAAAGAGATCTGCGGCAATTCCACGATTTTGATGAGTTGCTCGTTCACCCACAGCTTGATCGATGTGGAGGCGCCATCGGGCGACGTGGCGATGATGGTGTAGTTTCCGGCTGCGGCGCTAGGAAACGTGTGGGCGATCTTCTGACCCATTTCCACGCGCTTGAAATCCGGTTTCAGAAGAGACCATTCGCCAGCTACGCCCTCTTGTGGACCGGTTTGCTCCACCGTTAAGGTTGCGCTTCCGTTTCCTGTGGTTGTGGCTCCACTTTCTGTCGTCGTTCCGCTTTGGGCGGCGATAGCAGAGGGGACAAGAAGCGCGCACAAGACCAATGCGGCACGCGGGAAACAACGCGAGGTTAACATGTCTCGCATTCTACCATTCCCATCGAGAACGGCACACAAGTTTTTTCGCGAATTTTTGCGATTCTTGACCTTGTGTTTAACGTCGGCGCAATGCCATCAATACTGGAGCGGGAGCCAGAAGCCCGAGAAATGCAAGGAGAACATCGAATGCCCCGCCCGTTGCCGGAAGCGTGGCGACACCGACAGTCACCGTACTTGCAAGCTGATCTTGGGGAGTGCCATCAAGCGCGTCGCCTGCAAGGCGTGCCGTGAGTGATGTGGTGCCGGGCTTTGCCTTTGCAGATATGCGGATGACAAATTCCTCGCTCCAGCGCTGACCTGCGTAGATGCTCGGAATCGTCCAGATGATGTAATTGCCCTGCTGCAGCGCTCCTGCAGGAAGCGTTTCGATGGCAATCAGGGATGCATCGAACTGTTCGGAGAGCGTGAGATTTCTGAGCGTGGAGCGCCCGGTATTCACAATCCCTACCGTGACGCGCAGCAAGCCACCTGGGAGCACTTCGCTCTGCTGGATCGTGTGAACAACGCGTGCGGAGGTTCGTACTGAAGAGCTGCTACTCGTACTGAGCGCAGAAGACGAAGAGGACGAAGGTGACGAAGAGGAAGATCCGCAACGGTATTCGGCGAGGAAAACGACCTCCTCATTGGCACCGAGGTCACGCTTGATAGGGCGGGGGAGAGTGCAACCTCTGCGCAGCCCGAAGTTCGCGGAATAATATGCTGGGGGCAGCTCACGGAATGTTGCCGGAGTCACACCTGTGTAGCGGATGCCATTATGCGCCGAGAGCTCGAATGGCGCGCCTGCCGGAATACTCTCAACGGTGATCACTCCTTGATAGGTGTATGCGACCTGGACGGTGACCGTGCTCGCTGCAGCAAGAGAAAATGTCAGCAGATTACCTGTGACGGACTCGCGGATTGTTCCATTTTCAAGAAGGCGGATTGTGGTTGTCGCACCCTGCGGAGCGGTGATGCGAAGCGT
>MFXW01000049.1 GCA_001787585.1 Candidatus Peribacteria bacterium RIFCSPHIGHO2_02_FULL_53_20 | reverse complement strand
TTCAATGCAAGCTTCTCGAGGCTGTCTCTCAAATCCGGATAATCGTCGGCTTCGACCGGATAGAGTCCCGCAAAGACCATCGGCTGCACTTCTGAGTAACCGGGAAGCGGCGCAACATCGGACGAGGAAGCAATCGTGTCTCCCACACGCACATCGCGAACATTTTTCGCGCCCGTCACGATGTAGCCGATCTCGCCTTCGGAAAGCACATCATCGGAAACATATTTGGGATTGAAATGCCCGACATCCTGGATTTCAAATGTGGTTTTTGTTCTGAGCAAATACACCTTCTGGCCTTTGCGAAAACTTCCGCCGATGACCCGTACATACGCCACGGCTCCGCGATACGAATCCATGATGGCATCGAAAATGAGTGCACAGGTTCCATTTTCCCCAAGCTCTCCGCGCACTGCACGCTTGCCGGACGGTGCCGGTATTCGCTCCACCACTCTATCCAAAACCTCGGGAACTCCCCTTCCCTCCTTTGCAGAGATCAGCAGGATATCTTCCTTGGGACATCCCACAAGTTTCATCACTTCCTGGCTCACGCGTTCGGGATCGGCGGACGGCAAATCGATTTTATTGAGAACGGGAATGATCGTGAGATTCGCCTCGAGTGCCATATAGAGCACCGCAAGCGTCTGTGCTTGGATGCCCTGCGATGCATCGACCAGAAGAATCGCTCCTTCACAGGCAACAAGACTGCGACTCACTTCATAGCGGAAATCGGTGTGCCCGGGCGTATCAATGAGATTCATCTGGATTCCCTTCCAGAGCATCCGCACCGGTGTGAGCTTGATCGTAATCCCCCGTTCTCGTTCAAGTTCCAACATATCGAGATGCTGTTCCTTCATTTCGCGCTTCTGGAGTGTCCCCGTGATCTCCATCATGCGATCACTGAGGGTCGACTTGCCATGATCGATATGCGCAATGATGCAGAAATTTCTAATGTCCATGTACGCGCCATGGTAACGACCTCTTCATGGATTCTCCATTCAATTCAGCGCTATTCCTACTGCAATAGCTCCATAAGGACGCTCATTTTTGCTACTGCCGCCTTCTCCTGTTCATCCTTTGTTAGTTCCTTCGTAGCCCCTGCCAATCGTGCATCGGTGTCGCCGGCATTCTGGAAATCCTGGAAGAGATTTTCGATCTTCCGCACGGCTGCCTTGTACGTATCGGGCGTAAGGTCTCCCGCCATCAGCTGCTCTGTGAGCGGCTGTATCTGTTGCTCGATGCGTTTGCGCAGCGCCGCTCGGACAATGTTTTGAGATTGTGTGTTCCCCTTCGTAATGCCAAGCGGCAGATCCACACCGGACCAATCGGTGACGAGAATGCTGCGCTCCGCGTTGAAAAGCCGATGCGATAGCCGCTGGAGCACCGCCTGGCGCACGCGAGAATGATGCACAGCTTTATCTTTGAGATTGCCCGTCCGTCTCGAAATGTCTCCGAGCGCTTCGAAGGCAAGAAGATCTTCCAGCGGTCGTATGTTGTTCAAAAACGGCACAACAACCTTGGAAATATTTGAGGCTGTCGGATTCTCTAATTCTTTGAGATTGATATATTGCTCATGTTTTTGAGCATCGACATACGAGAGAAGAGGTGCAAATCCCATGCGTTCTTGATTGCGCGCACGAGTCTTCAGCACTGCAAAAGCATCCGCCATCTGAAGCTGCGCATCCGTCACGTTGTCGTAGCGCCCGTCCGTAAGGGCATGAATGCACCGCATGCGATCGTCCACTGCCTGCTTGCGCTCTGCAGGAGATGCGTTTTGAGGCACGAGCGTCGTATCCTCGAAATATGCATGGTAGATCTCCCTGCGGGCACCGATCTGAGCCTGATCAATGGACTGAATGGCTTCAGATTGCTGCTCCTTCGTATCCAACCAAGAACCCAATCGCGTTCGGAGTACCCCTCCGCCTCCCGCTTCGACTGCATTGGCGAATGTCGTATCGCGAAGCTTCTGGCGGCTGCCAATCGGCCCGAGTTCCCGCTGCCAGTCTCCAGAAGTCTTCGCCCAGTCCGCACGCACTTCCGAGCGATTCATCGCATGCTTTCCCGCATACACGACGGATCCAGCGAGAGCCAATGGCCCGAGAAAGCTAGGCAGCAGCAGCGTCGCACCGACTCCGGCGCCCTCGAGAGCGATCGTGGACCGGTTGCCGCGATACACATCTGTAAGCTCCACATTTTTGCTTTCTTTCGCGCCTTGTACACGCCCCTCATTCTCATAGAGTTCATACGCCGTAATGGCAGGAACAGCGATCATGCCTCCGACCCGCAATGTTTTTCCCCCCGCAGCGACGGCCCGGCTTTCGGGAATCGTCGAAAGAAAACGGAACGTCCGAAGCTGGCTGACACGTTGACCGATTTTCGACTCCTGAATATAACGGGCGATCGCACGCTCTTGCTCGATGTACCGCATCCGTGTCAATTGTTCCGCCGTACGTTCGACAACACCGGATGCTCCGCGTGCCGCGCCTTCCGCAACAGGAGCCGTGGATTCGGGGACTTCTCCAGTCATGGTGCTGCGCAGCCCCCTCCATGTCCGCCGTGCCGCGTTTCCTCCCATGCGCGCAGTGCCCCGCACGATCTTTCCGGAAAAACGCATTGTGGCGTATGTTCCAAGAGAGGCAAGAATTGCTCCCAGACCAAATGCCGCAAGCATCGCATAGAACAAATAATCCCGGAGACCCTCATACGCATGCTGCTGCTGAAAAAGCGCAGTCCCGACATCCACATGCGTATCAATGACTTTTTCGATTTTCCGGAAGAATGTGCCGTATTCTCCGATAAATCCGGTCGGCGGATCACTCGTTCCCCAATCCCCTTCCAGTTGCCGGAACAGCAATGCATAGACCGTCGGTCCGCCGTGCTCCGCAATCATCTGCTGCAGATTCTGTGGACTCACACGGACGCTTGGCAGAGGCTCCGTGATTTCCTGCCCGACGAAATCGGAGGCGGGGGGAAGTGCCCGGATGGCATCCGCCGTCTCGCGGTACCGCTCGATCTTGCTGCGGTCGAATTCTCGGATGGCATCGAGGACGCTCCGTGATCGCTCCTGGACGGTTTTTTGCTCCTCGGGAGTCAATGCTTCCCAGGGAAGATCGCGCTTCTCCGCGGGCCATCCCATAGCTTCATTGAGAGGACCAGTAAGCGCCTTTTGAGCTTCTTCTTTCAGACCCAGAGATTCTGGAACAGGAATGGTGAAGAATCGCGCGAGTGCATTGGAAACTTCACGCACGCCTTCTCGGCCGTTTTTGTTCCAGGCATCTTCGATCTTCTCTTTGATCCCTTCATGGAGTACGTCCTCTTCCACGCGTCCGAGAAAACGCTGCGTCCGATCGATGTGGAAATCCGCGCGCTCCTGCATGTTTTTCCCGATGGCTTTGCGTACATGTTCCGGCGTCTGATCCGGCAGTACAGGATTTGCGCCATTGAGATCAAAATGCTGTCCAAACTGCCTTTGGATATGAGCGACTTCCGCCATATCCATCTGGAAATGCCCGAGATCGTCGCTGAAATCGATGAGCTCCTCGGTCGTCGCCCTTCTCTGACCTCCCAAACGCTCCAGCTCGCCTTCATGATTCTTCAGTACGCGTTGGAGATGGTCGTATTCCTCTCCCTCTTCTTTGTTGAGCGCTTCTCCCTGACCGCGCTTCGCCCGGTCGTTACGCTCTTTCAATGCGCGATGACGCTCCTTTGCCTTCGTCAGCACCGGATCGCGTGCGACAGACTCCTGCAGCTCCAGAAATTTCTTGTAGCGATGTGTGAGGAGGTCGAGGTACAGCTTCTGGGGAAGAAATCCTTCCGGCACGCCTTCGGTCTTTCCGCGTCCGGCAAGGACATCGATGATGCGCTGATTCAGATCATTTCCCCGCTTCCATTTGTCCTGGAGGGATCCATTGAGAAGTGCAGCATGTGAGTCGCGCGTTTCCGGCGTGTTGATCGATGCAATGATCACATCACGCTGCTTGAGCAGTTCCGCTTCGTTGCCGAAGTGCTGAGCAAGATGCCCGTCGATGAGCAGGACATTGGCAAACGCCACCCGCTCGCGGATCGAGCGATCGAGCGATGCTATGTACAACCTGGCGACACCTTCTCCTTTTTCTATCTCCGGAGTCACGATAGGCGTCTGTGCGCGCAATTGTTCGTAGCGCTGCATCAGAGACACGGTGTGGTTCACTGCATTCGCAAAATATTCATGATACGCAGAGACCTGATTCACGACGACAAACTCGGGAACATTCACGCTGTCTTTCCGCTTCTCGTCTCTGAGTGCCGCCGTGCGATCGAGAGAGCCGCGCAGATAGAGAACTGCGTTGTTTCTGTATTGCTCATTGAATGTGCTGAATGCGTGGTCGGAAACATTCTCCGACTCCAGCTGCGTCAATTCCTCAGTAGAGGGAGATTCCGGCAAGGGCTTCGGCGGCTCCCCGACGATTCTGCCCAGACTCCGCAGCTCCGGACTGAAGGGAGTCGCTTCGCGCGCTTCGTGATTCTCGGGAACGGCCTGCTGCTGTTTTTCCGGCTGAGGCATTGTATGTTGAAAATACGAACATCTCTAGGTTGGAATTCCGGTTCCGGGTACCGGCGATGCCGGCGGAGGAACTTCAAAAATACCACCTCCCGGCAGAATATCTGTCGGAGGAGTGATGGGAAGCAATTCTTCAGCCGCTTTTGCACCGCCCAGTATTTTCTCGAGCCCAATGGAATTTAAGAGCAGTTCCCAATTTCCGGTGAAGTAAAACCCTCCGGCGACCCCCGCAGCCGCAAGAGCCGCAACAAGGAGCGTCATCACAACCGGATGCTTCTTTGCAAATCCCTTCACGCTCTCAAATGCCCTGCGAAACATGCCTTTTTTCTCCGGAGATTCTGCGTCACGCAGGAATCGCTCTTTTTCGGAAAGCGTTTCTCCGACGAGATCAAGCTGCGATTGCAGAGATTCTGGATTGAATGTCGGATAGAGCGTCCGCAGGTCTGCTTCATGTTCCACCAAGGTCTGATGGAGCCTCTGACGCCCCTCAACGCTCCGCAGCTCCGCGAGCACCTGCTCGTGGTCCATTTCCAGATACTGCGAAACGCGCTCGGGAGTCGGAATGAATTCAGCAACAACTTCCACTCCCCTTCCGGAGAATGTTTCCGTAGCCCCCGTGCCGTCCATGGTGGATGTGTCTGCCATAGAGAAGATACTATGCGGGAATCATCGCCTGATAGAGAGATCTCCGAATCGTCGTCAGTGCCGCAACCCCCTCGATATCCTCGTCTTTGACGGCAGTACCAAGCATCGACTCGACGATCCTACCGATCGGTCCCGGACCGATTGCAAAGAAGAGCTCTGCGAGATCGGCATCGTTTACTTTCTTCAGATCTGTTCCAAGGATGAGAGCCGTCAGCGCATCCACAGTACCTGCCTGACTGGCCTTCTTCTGAAATGCGAGAAGTTTGGGATCTCGTAATTTCAGTAAATGGAGCCGCATACGCCTGCGTTCCGGACTATCGCGAAAATTGCCTTCTTCCGGTTCCACGGTCCAGCCTTCCTTGATCCCCGGCTGCAACGTATGCCAGATTGCGGACTCTGCAGCGGTGAGGTGGAGAACCGTGAGCATGTGGTCTGATTATACCAGAAAAGACGGATAGCCGTAAGCTTCAGATGTTCCCGTGTACTGCGTCTCGCAACGCTGCCTCCCCTTCTTTCCATTGCCTCAGCGCCTCATCTCTGTGCATTCCGGCGATAGCCGCAAGCTTGTCGGCTTCCTTCTGAGGTATGGCAACGAAAGGAATACCCATTCCCAGTGCTGCAACAGCACCATGATAACGCTGAGTGATGACAAATGATGCATCGCGCAGGGCATCCTGAAGCTCCTTAAAAGATCGGGGAGTGTCGATAGTTGCGTGAAACTCCCGTGCAAGCACGTTGCACGTTTCGCGCTCCCGGGGAACTGCGGACTCAAGCGAGAGTATCCGCACGCCTCTGCATTCTCCTGCAGTTTTTTGATGAATCTCTCGTACGGACTCGAGGAAGGCATCCGTAGAATTTGCGCGGGGAATTATGATGAACACTTTTTTTACTCTCTCGTCATGCGTTCTCACTTTTTCCTTCTCAAATAAG
>MFXW01000048.1:441-8976 GCA_001787585.1 Candidatus Peribacteria bacterium RIFCSPHIGHO2_02_FULL_53_20 | reverse complement strand
ATTATTATACAATAAAAACTAAAATAATCCAATAAAGTGCGCTTTCTCTGCAAATAGGTCAAATGGGCTCTATTGAGGTCTCTAAGGGGCATTTTCAGTCTTGCCTCCAATCTGCATTGTACACTATAATGACCATATGAATAAAACCGTCACCGCATCAGAGGCTCGGAATAACTTCTTTGCCATTCTCAAGGAAATTGAGGTTCCTGGTGTCTCTGTGACTATCACCTATGAAGGTCATCCAAAAGGGGTCCTGATGTCCAGCGAGGAATTTGATGGCTTGATGGAGACACTCGATATCATGGCGCATCCGGAGGAAGTGGCTGCTATTGAAGAGGGTATGCGAGAGAAAGAGAGGGGCGAGGTCGTGACGTTGAAGGAATTTAAAAAAAACCTTGGCATATGAAGACCTATCAGGTTTTTGTTGTGAAGCGCGCTCAGAAGGAGACGCAAAGATTGCCAAAGAAAGATCAGAAACGCATTGCAGCGGCCATTGATTCTTTGCAGTCTGACCCTTTTCGGGGAAAGCAATTGCATGGAGATCATGAAGGAAAATGGTCTTTGCGTGTCTGGCCCTATCGCATCGTGTATACGATAGAGAGGAAGATTATTACGGTCACGGTATTGAGGATTGGTCACAGGAAAGACGTGTATAACTAAGGATTGGCTTCATGGAGCCATGCTGCATCTTCGACCGAATTCTGGTATACTATAGACAAATATCCACTCCCATGCCGGTTCCGCAAAAACTCACTCCACAGGAAGTGCAGCAGCAGCTCTTCGATGCTCTCATGGAGCAGATCGAACCGAAGCTGATGACCGGCGCCCGCAAGGAAACTGCTGCCGAGCTTGCCGCTATGAATCCGGAAACACGCGCGGAGTGGATGCGGTATTTCCACAGCGCGTACGAGGAATTCCTCAAGCGCTGGCCGGAGTTTGCTGCCAATGCGAGCAAAGAAGTGGGCAAGATGGGAAAGGCGATGGTACAGATCTCCGGAGACGCGGATGCCTCCGCTCTGAAAAATATCGAGAAACGTTTTGGTGACAATGTGTCTCCTTCGTCCGCCGCATGATGCCGCATGATCATCATCGGCTGTTTTCTGCGGAGCACTCTCTGCAGGAGCATCGGATGATATTTTTTGCCACAGTTCCTGAATTGCCCGGAAGCAAGGAGCCGTGCAAGGATAAGCCTAAAAAGCTACCTTCTACATCAGACGCCCTTCCGATAGTTCCCGTTCTTAATCCTGTCGTAGAACCCACAAAAGAGCCGGATTTCAGCGAAGTGAAGTTCAACATGCGCCAAGACGAGCCTTCCCATATCTACAACGAAAAGCGCAGTGTAGTTGAAAATCCATCGCATGAAATCAGTAATATGAATCAGGAGCAGTTTAAGGTGCACCTGAAAACGATGTTCAAGAGGCACATGAGCGATCAGATGAAGCAGGAGCGCTCGCGGCAGCATCGTCTTGCCCGAGGACGGCGAAGGGCGGAGTCGCGCGACCGCTTTTCCGATCGCAAGAGCCAGCGTGCCTGGGCGGAAAAGGCGCTGCAGAATACGGATGCGATTTACAGCGAAGCAGAGCAGGAATTTCAGAACATCAAGCAGACGCCCGAAGCGCTCTTCGGAACGGCGGAATTTGAAGGCATGCTCGAGCAGATCACAACGGACATCTGGAGTACGGCAGAGTTCCAACGCGGAACTGTGGATTACCTCAAGGCATACGACAAGGCATGGGCGCTCTACATGGATATGGCGAAGCAGCAGACCCATGAAAAAGGTATCCAGGATCATCCGCTCTTTCAATCTGGTTCATTCCAGCAAAAGAGAGCTCCAGGCATTTACCAGAACGGCGAACTGGTGCGTGTGCCTTCCACCTTCATCGGTAACCGTCCGTCGAGTACCTACGCAGCCGCGAAAGTCCGTGAACGCGCGGGGGTTTCCCAGAACCCCGATCGGGATTTCTTGAAGAAAGAGGAAGCGGTCGTTCGTGGGGGATATGAAAAAGGATGGCGCCATACATTTCGCAAGCGCAATCCGCTTGGAAGCGCCGCAGAAGAAGATGCGTATATCCAAAAGCTTGTCGATCAGAATCTGAAGAAGCAGGGATTCCGTCAGGTGCAAATCGACCGGACAAAGCTTCCTGATCCGGATCATCTGCGACTTCCTTCGGAGGCTACTGCGAAAAATCCGAAGGAGTACCGGAATGCACATCAGAATATCGATGCCCGGGACCGGAGTGCGGTCGTTAGCAAGCTTGTGAAAGCGCTGGATCTCGGGAAAACGGTTACCAGCCTGCAAGATTTCCACGAGAAGGTAACTCTCAACGAGGTGGAGCTCGGCATCGCCGGAGCGGGTATGCCGCAGATCCTGCGGTTTTCTACAAACGGAACAACGAGGCGCGGCGAGTTGAGTGGCGTCCGCTCGGGGGTTGCGTTCGTTGATCGTGTGGGCAAGAAGGAAACGGAGAAACCCGATGTGCATGTGCTGGAATTTTCCAAGGTGGATCACATGCTCGAGACACTCGCAAAGCCTCCGTTTGATATTCTTATGAAGAGCGATGTGTTTACGGAACAGCAATGGAAGGTTCTCGATGTTCTTGATGATCTCAAAAGCAACGGTCACGCCTATGATCATACGGAGACGTATCTTCTGCTTATCCGCAAGTGTCAGGAGAAGATGATTGGAGGCTCTGCTCTTTCAGGGTTTGCGCTTGATGAGATCCGGGAAATGTATGACTTGATGCCTCGCATAGAAGCAACTCCGGCAGAGCTAAAGAAAATCTTCGGTTCAGGCACACTCGACAAGGATTATCTGATGAGTATTGAAATTGAGAAGGATCCACACACCCGAGATGCCTTCAGGACATTTACAAAAAGGCACCCCAAGCAGAAGACGATCGCGGAGGTGCTGCTCAAGAGTTCGTACAATGATGACAGCACATTCGACGCCTGGTTTACGGCTCTGAATAGGTCTTAAGGTGAATTGCTCCAGAAGCGTATTTGCGGTATAATGGTGGGAATGGTCAAAGTTCGTCCCTCCACCAACGTCGATGATCGTGAGCACGGCAGGTGGCTCTATGGATTCCTCATGCGCGGCATCGAGCACGAGCTTACGGAAGATCCGAAGGAACTCTTCGCCCGTTACGCATCGGAATCACCGATCGATCACGCTGCCCGCATGGAGCGCTATGAGAAGGCTTTCGCAGAATTCGACCGCGTACTTGGAAGCATTGCCCAAGCGATGACCAAGACCGCGCAGGCCGAGAAAAACGAGAGGCGCAGCAAGCTCCGGATGGAAGAGGCAACCGAGCATGCAGCTGAAGCCAGTGGAGTAGACAAACAATTGGATTCCTTTGACGACCACGCATGAGTTTCCCTTTCCGTTGCCACAGGCTCGGATGCAATCCGACAGGTCGGGAGTCGCGGCTCTTGCAGTTTGGTCGATTCGACAAAGGTACGGATCGGACGAAAGATGTGAACGAAGCACGCAATGTCATCGAAGCCGAACGCGACAAACGCTTGGATCGCACAGGAGCACTTTCCGATCGCCTGAATGCCAAGCGCCTCAGTGCCCCAGCGGTAGATCCGAATCGCGGACAGGAACTCCTCGAAGCCGAGCGCGAGACTGTACTCCTCGGCGATATGCCGGATACCCCGCGCTACAAAGGACTCCAGCTGAAAGTGGAAAAAATGGAAAAGATTTGTGCCAGTCGGAAAACGATCGAAGGCATCAAATTCGGATTCAACGGTCAGGAATTCACCCTAATCTCCGCAGACGAGGATTTTGTCCAGAAAGCGCTTCTGCATGTTGCTGAGGAAATCAGCGAGCTGAAGCGCCCCGACGATCGTCCGGAACTAAGACTTCCTCAGGCACCGGGAGAACCCGATGAGGACTACGCTGCGCGCATCAAGGCTGTGGAGAAAAGCGGTGCTACCGCCAAAGAACTCTGTCGCAATCGCAAGAACGAAGACGCCGAGCAGTGGGCGATTTTGTACAGCGCTCTCCGGAAGTACAGGAGCGAATTTGACGGCTTCAAGCAGATTCTTGTGGCGCTCGACAAAGATCCCAAGGCTATCAACAAGGTGACCGAAAAATGGAAGAAGGAGAACCCGGCGAGCTATGCCAAGGCGCTTAAGGAAGCAGCGAAGAAAGACGCGACGGTGCTTAGCGGGAAGGAGAAGGAATTTGGCGATGCCACGTTTCTGCAAATCATTGATGATGCAGTTGTCGAACAACCTATGGCTTTGCGATACTATCCCGATACTCTCAAGCGCACCCCAAAATACAGAAGCCTGATGGTTCGCGAAGCCTCACGGAATGCTGATCTTCTCCGTATTGCCTCTGCAGAGTTTGACCGCGTATGGAAGGGGAATGATGCCGATTACGGCGCACTTGTGAAGGCAGCACTCCGGCAACAGCCAGCGCTTATTCTCGATCCTTCCTTGTGGAAGAAAGGCACAAAGCCGCTTGTTCTGAGCGATTTGCTCAAAGATTTTGATGTCGTAGCCAAGATCAAGGTTCTGAAGAATATTACACTGAAAAATGCCGACGCCCTCGGCGTCGATTTCCCCGTTTCTTTTGCACAGCAAGTGTACACATTGGATCGGAACCAGACGATTCTCACGGTTGTTCAGAACGAAGATCTCCTGTCCATTATTCAGGAGAGGGATCGTGCCTTCTTCAATAGGATTGTCGAGGAATTCTTCACCAAACTCACTGAGGATGAGCAGCGGCAGGCGCGCGGTCTTCCGCATTTTGAGAAGATGCGTGCATATGCACTGCATACTCTGCATATCCATCTGGGTTCGGCTCTGCTCGGTGACAAGGATCCGCATCGTATGGTGCGCAATCTCAATGCTGATCCGGCTCTCCGTGAATGGACTGCAATAAAGGCTGAGTGGGTCAAGGAAGTCATCAAAGGCACACTCACGTCACAGCAGGAAGCCCAGTGGCGAGCCATGGTTGCCCGAAATCTCTTTTTCAATGGGAGAGCGGTAACCAGGGAGAACGTCATCAGCGAATGCACGCGCATTCAGGCTCAGCGGGAAAAATACAAAGACATTTCCCTTTTCCAAGGAAGAGAGGTGCTCCATGTGGCTCATTCCGAATTGCGCAAGGACAAAACCAATCGTTTCGGCTCCGAACCTCTCAAGGAGGCAATTCGCTCACAGAGCATAAAGGATGGTTACACATTCATTCGCCCCAAGGCGACAAAGGAATCTCTGAAGAAAGCCAAAGAAGACATCCTCGTGAAAATCGTTTCCGCCGGTCACCCCTTTACCTTTGTCTTTGAAGGGCATGGCAGTCCTGAAGCGATCTATCTCTCGGATGGCGAGGTCATTGATGAAAAAAATGTCCGCGAAACACCGGATACTATTCGTATCACGGTCACCGAGCTTGCTGCCGCTCTACGTCTTCGATCAGAGAAGTACCGCCTGGAAGTCGGCGATCCCGTCGATCCGCGACGCAGAGATATCTTGGTACTGGGGTCATGTTTCAACGCCGATTTTCTTCGCTCGCTGCATGTCCGCCTGGGCGATGCGCAGAAGCCGATCGTGCTCGGTGAATCGGAGTTCGGACAGTACGGTTACGATCAGAAAGAGAATACCTTTGGATCGCATTTCTTCTCCGATGTCTTACAACTGAAGAAATCCAAAGATGGACACATTTCCAAGTTCAGTGATGTATTTGAGCATGAATTGGAAGGTGCGACAAATCCGAGCATCTATGTGCCTGACGAGAGAAATACGACGCAGCAGGTGACGCAGATTGATCGAGAGAAGGGGAGCAATGGTATCGGGTGAGATTTTTTCTCAGATCCTCATCCCCACATGCATATGGATCGCATGGATTTCTTTGTCATGCCGCTTGAGATGGTCGTCGTGCACGGAGATTTTGTCTGAGAGAGCGCCTTGGAAATCGTGAGTGAGTTGCTCAGCGACCACATCAAAATGACGCATAGTTTCATTTTTCCATTGAGACATATGGTCTTTCATTTCTTCCTTCCATCGTTCAGTGGCATCCAGAATTTCATCTTTCCACCGTTCCGTCGCATCATAGTGTTTTCCGATAGAATCCATAATAAGAGCAATGTCCTGCTTGGTTGCAGGAGCATTCAAGTTGCCTCTGATAAGCTTCTTTTTAGCCATGCTCGGAGCCTATGGAGCAGTACCAAAAGATGCAAGGTGTACAAACGTACAGCCAAAATTTCATTTGTCTTATCTCTACTGATTTCCATGCGTAATAGAAAAAAGGAGAAAAGACTTTCTGCATTGCATTGGCATTTTCTTCTTGCATAGGTACCCTCTGCCCAATGGCAACCTTGATCCTCGCCGACGGAACGGAGTTCCACGGTCAGTCCTTTGGCGCGCAAACAGATTCCGATGGCGAAGTCGTCTTCAACACGGGCATGGTGGGCTATCCCGAGAGCATGACGGACCCGAGTTATCGCGGGCAGATCCTCGTCTTCACCTACCCGCTTATTGGCAATTATGGTGTGCCGAGCGAAGAGAAAAATCAGTGGGGTTTCAGCAAGAATTTTGAGAGTGAAGCGGTTCACGTCCGGGGCATCGTTGTTGCGCAGGTTTCCGAGGATCATTCGCATTTTGCTGCGGTCTCCTCCTTGAGCCGCTGGATGGAGCATCATGGGATTCCCGGAATCACGGGGATTGATACCAGAGCATTGACGAAGAAGTTGCGGGAGACGGGGGTGATGCTGGGACGGATCATGCAGAACGCCCCCACCCCTAGCCCCTCCCCCGCGGGGGGAGGGGAAATTCCAGATCCCAATAAGACAAATCTCGTTGCCGAGGTTAGTTGCACGGAACCCATTATTTACGAACCCGAAGGGGGAATCTGGGAGGCGACGATCGTGGCATTCGATTGCGGGATGAAGCGCAACATTTTGCGGAGTTTTCTCAGGCGTGGGATCCGTGTGCATCGCGTGCCGTGGAACTACGATCTCCAGAAATCCCAGATGCCGTACGATGGTGTCTTTCTTTCCAATGGTCCGGGAGACCCGAAGGCGTGCGTTTCGACGATTGCACAGATCCGATGGAGCATTCAGCAAGGAATTCCCACATTTGGTATTTGTTTGGGGAATCAGCTCATGGCGCTCGCGGTGGGAGGGGATACGTACAAGCTGAAGTACGGGCATCGAGGGGCGAATCAGCCGTGTCGGGAATTGAAAATTGACCCCACTTCGCTAAAGCTACGAGGGGCAGGAAATGAAAAATTGAAAATTACGGACCGATGCATCATCACGAGTCAGAACCATGGATTTGCTGTTGATGAAAAGTCGTTGCCGAAGGGGTGGCACGTATGGTTTTCCAATGCCAATGACGGATCGGTGGAGGGCATTACGCATGCGTCGGGAAAATTCCGTGCAGTGCAGTTCCATCCGGAGGCAACGCCGGGACCGGAGGATGCGAATTATCTCTTTGATGAGTTTGTGGCATTGATGCGCAAGGGAAAGAAAAATTGACCCCACTTCGTCCGCTGAGGCGGACTTCGCGGGGCAAGGCATTGGCGCTACACTTTTCGTATGGATTTCGTCGTACTCTCTTCATCGCGCGGAACCACATTCCAAGCAGTCATCGATGCCATGAAGAATGGGAGTTTGGAGGCGCGATGTCTTGGGCTCATTGCGGATCGGGAGGAGAGGGGATGTGTTGCGAAGGCGAGGAGTGCAGGAGTGCCGGTGAAAATTGTGGATCGGGTGAAAGGAGAAGAACGTGAAGCGTATGACCGGAGATTGAATGAAGCGATTGGTGTCCTCGGACTTGCACCCCCCACCCCTGGCCCCTCCCCCACGGGGGGAGGGGGAGCCCGCTCTGAAGGTGTATTGGCGTGCTTGGGTTGGATGTTTCTCTTCTCGCCGTGGTTTGTAAAAAAATGGCATAAGAGGATTCTCAATGTGCATCCATCATTATTGCCGAAGTATCCCGGAGGGCATGCGGTCGAAGATGCATTGAAAGCAGGGGATCGCGAGACTGGAATGAGCATTCATTGGATCGACGAAGGCGTAGATACAGGGGAAATACTTGTACAAAAAAAGTGTTCAATAGAGAAAGGTGATACCGTCGATTCCCTGAAAGCGCGGATACAGGATCTGGAAAAAATCTGGTATCCGTGGGTGCTCCAGGACTTGGAAACAGAGAAATTGAAAATGGAAAATGGAAAATGAAATGTGCTCTATTCTTGTTTTGGTGATTGGTTCGTAATTTTCAATTCTTAATTCTTAATTCTCAATTTTCCATTTTCATGCCCGTTCCCAGTTTCACCACCACCTGTCTCTCCAATTGCGTGATTGCGCGGGATATCTATGAATTCCGTTTGCGAAAGCCCAAGGGATTTTCCTTCAAAGCCGGGCAGTTCGTGCTCTTCGATGTTCCGCTTCTCGAAAATCCCACAGATATCCAGACACGTGCGTTTTCCATCGCCTCGGCACCACGGGAAGAAGAATTATTATTTGTGGCGAAGATGAAGAAGGGAGGGAGAGCGAGCCGCTGGATTGCCGAATCGTTACAGGAAGG
>MFXW01000048.1:0-407 GCA_001787585.1 Candidatus Peribacteria bacterium RIFCSPHIGHO2_02_FULL_53_20 | reverse complement strand
ACAGGAAGGAAGTACTGTGCGTATGCAGGGTTCCTTCGGCGTGTTCACTCTGAAGCCGGAGAATGCCAAGGAATATCTCTTCATCGCGACGAGCACGGGAGTCGCGCCGTTTCGCGGGCAGATCATCGAAGCGCTTAAGTCCGGGGACGTACGCCGGATGGATCTCATCTTCGGCGTGCGGAGCGAAGGAGATTTGTTCTGGGTGCAGGAGCTGCAAACACTTTCGACGAAGTATCCGCAATTTTCCTTACATGTCGCCTTGAGCGCGGGATCCCCGCAGTGGACAGGTCACCGCGGTCGCGTGCAAGCTGTCACCAAATCCGCCGTCCCCGATGCCGCCATGCGGCAGGTCTATATCTGCGGCAGCCACGCAATGACGATGGAGATGAAGAAAATGTGCATGGAGG
>MFXW01000047.1 GCA_001787585.1 Candidatus Peribacteria bacterium RIFCSPHIGHO2_02_FULL_53_20 | reverse complement strand
GAATTCCCCATGAAGAGGAACGCATCGATAACCGGCCAGACGCCGGGATCGGTGGAATCATGAAAGGCGATGACGCCGCCTTGTACGAGGTGGGGTGCCCATAGGGTGTAGTCCAGCCGGACGAATTCCTCCTCGTGTGCTCCATCAATCCATAGAAGCTCTATGGGTTTCGTCCATCCTTGTGCCGCTCCCTCTGACGTTTTTTTGTGAGGAACAATCAGTGATGAGACTCCCGAGCGCTGAATATTGTCTTGGAATTCCGGGAAGGTGAAGACCTGTCCATGCTCGGAGGAGCCGGTGAACGGGTCGACGGCATGTACCGGTACCCCGGCTCCGTCGCGCGATCCCTGTGCGAGGCAGACGGTGGATTTTCCTTTCCATGACCCGATTTCGAGGATCACTCCTTTGCCGGTGCACCGCCGGGCAAAGTTATACAGGAGATTTGCCTCTCTCCGTGTGAGCCATCCGGGAATGCTTTCTACAAGCGAAATATCGAGTGCCATGTGCGGAGTATAACCATACGGCTTCATGATGAACATGACCACGCTGCGGTTGTGGTCATTTCTTGATGGAAAACATCACCATGAGTTCCCATTTGGTGCAGGGATGATCGGGGAGATCCTGCGAAAAAAGGACACGATCGACATGAGGAGCAAAAAGCGCAAGAATCTCCTGCACAGATTCCAGTTTTTTGTAAAATTGCTTCAGAGTCTTTGTGTGATACTGAACCCCCACTACGATGATGCCGCCGTTGCGCGTGACGCGGATAACCTCCTGAGCTGCTTTTTCCTGCGTAAGACTGTACGCGAGCACCCATCCCATGATGACGATTGCAAACTCATGATCTTTGTAAGGCATCGCGTGCATATCCCCAAGATCGACCCATGGCGAATAAGAAATAAGGTCAACGGCCCGAACGTTGTGAAATCCCATCGCCATGAGATTTAAAATCTCCCCCTCTGTGCGCGGACCGATACTGAGCACCGGAGAGGCCTTACTAAGATGGAGAGCCGAGAGCGGGTACAGCAAATGATTGGACCGTGAAACTCCCATCCACTTCCTCATTTGTGCCATATTGTGCTTCACTGCATCCACGCGCAGACCATCGGGTTCCAATATTCTCATGCGGCGCAGAAGACCTGCGTAATACAGGTATCGAACAATGTCCACAAGGCGTCGGATGTAATCCACACGAAGCAACTGGCAGAAAAATTCTCGAACGTGATAACCAAACTCCCACAAGTGCAGTGTGCGGAGTACTTTTTTCAGAAGGGCGTGTTCGTGAACGGACGTGGCCGTAGCCGGTTTCGTTTGCTCCATGAGGCTGCAGTTTGTCAGGTTGCCATAGTGAATGCAACAGAAGATTGCACGGAGAAGTAAAAGCAATAAATGGCTATGGATAGAGAAAAAAATGCATTCATCTTGCCTCTTTCAGGCAGGCATTTCTCTCTGTTATGGAGTGAGCGCAATCCTGAGTTTCTCTGCGATAAAGACGTCGGTTTTCCTCCTAGCTTCTGTTGTGCGCCCACCGATGTGCGGCGTCAGAAGAACGTTGGCATGTGTTTTGGCGTACCGCACCAGAGGATGCGCGGAACTATCTGTGCCGAATTGCATTTCCCCCGCAAGCACGTCGGCGGCGTAGCCCGCTATTGTTTTAGATTTGAGTGCCCGCAAGAGTGCATCGTGATCGACGATGCCGCCGCGGGCGGCATTGATGAGAACCGCGGTTGGTCTCATCTTGTTGAGTTCGGCAGCTCCGATCATGTTCTTTGTTTCCGGCGTGAGGTGCACATGCAAAGAGACGATGTCGCTCGTGCGCAGAAGCATATCCATCGGCACCTGCTTGCATACCGATTGCGGGATTTTCTTCAGATCACAACCGATGACATGCAATCCGAATGCCTTTCCGTAGCCGGCAACAATCGTCCCCAGTCGCCCTACGCCAATGATTCCGAGAGTCTTTCCCTGAAGCTCCGTACCTGCAAAAGGCTTTCCGTTCCATGTTCCCCCTATAACAGCGTTCGATGCGGGGACGATGTGACGCAGCAGCGCAAGGAGCAGTCCCCATGTGTGCTCTGCCGTAGAGGGGATGGTTTTCAGGAATGCGGTTTCCCCTTTGAGGCTGATGACCCTGATGTCGCGTTTCTTCGCTGCTGCATGGTCGATATGGTCCGTCGCCGTCGTGGCGCTTGCGATGACACGGAGTTTCTTCGCATGCTTCAGGACTTCCTCACTGAAAGTCACTCCAAGTTGTGCGACGACGGCATCGTACTTGCCGATGATTTTGGCAATCTGTTTTTGCGTAGGCAGTGCGTAGTCAACGGTGCCGATGGATTCCAGAATGCTTTTAGCTTCTGCGGGGTAGGCGTCGCCGACGGTGCATAAAATTTTTAGAGGCATTGCGAAGAAATTGTAGCGTACGCAGTGATAATTAAACCGCATTTGCCATGTATTCGAGATCTACTTTCTTTTGTCTGCCGGACAAAAGAAAGTAGCAAAGAAAAGCCCACCGCGCGCCAGAACCCCTCCGCCCGGCCCTGTGTCTCGCCGGGAACGCCTGCAAGGATTCGGCATTCCCGGCTCGACTTCCGTCCGCTGAGGCGGACGGAAAACAGGGCCTCCCCCTTCACCCCCCGTGGCGCGCGGAACCCCACCGGCTTAGAGCATGTTGAGTTTCTTCATCCAAAACTCCGCCAGTTCCAGATCCACAGGATCATTGATGTCGATACTGCGTTCCTGGGGCATCACGTACGCCATCGATTTCTTGCCGAACTGATCACCCTTGAGAATCAGATTTGTGCGCGTGAGGTACACGGCACAGTTTCTCTTATAGGCTTTTTTGGCTTTGTGACGTGGAGCGGACTGTCCTTTTTCCTCCGCAATGAAGGGCTTGATCTCGCCATTCTCAATCGTCTTGATCTTCTGCGGAGCGAAGTCGGGCAGCTCTTTCATACTGAAGACGGAGTCGGCGTCGGTTTCGGCGGCGATGCGAATGCAGGCGTCGATGTCTTCGCCCGTCCGCAGCGGAGAAGTCGGTTGGAGCATCATGACGTAATCATACGATTGGTCGTCGTGTTCCTTGCAGTGTGTGATCGCATGGGCGAGAACGTCGAGAGCGAGGGCGCTGTCCGTCGAGAGTTCCGCAGGGCGCAGGAACGGCACTTCCGCACCATGCTTCTTTGCGATCGAGGCGATCTCCTCGCTATCTGTGGAAACAACGGTACGCGTGAGGAGTTTACTGTTCTGTACCGCTTCAATCGTATAGACGATGAGGGGTTTGCCTTTGAGCGGCGCGATATTTTTATTCGGGATGCCTTTGCTGCCGCTGCGAGCAGTAATGATGCCGAGGACAGAGGGCGTGCGTGTCATTGCTGCGATGAGAATATCGGATATCGGTGTATCGGTGTATCGGGAATCTCCGTTATATGATCGCTGCGCGTTCCCAGTTATACACCCATTGGTCATTCACCTTGCTCGCAAACCGCCCACGGTAATAATCGCGATTCAGCAGCTCTGTCGGCGTTAATGGTCGTGTTTCAGTACCGAGGATCGTTTCCCAATCGGGGATCTCTTTCCGGATTTCCTTTGTCTGGGTCGCGACATCAAGCGCAGAAAATTCTTTCAATTCCTTCAGCATCGCAGGTGTGATCGAAACAGGACCATCTTTGGTTTTGTCTTCGGGAAGGATGGTGAAGTGCCGCTCAATCACATCCGCTCCAAGGGCGATTGCCGCTTTGCTCGCCTTGAGACCGTCACGCTTCACAAGCGTATGGTCAGACCAACCAATGGAGGGCGTGAATTGCTTGAGCCACTGCATGCGGCGGAGATTGCACATCTCCATCGTATTCGGGTAACTCGTCACGCAGTGGAGCAGTGAGAATGTTCTTCCGGCTTTGTGCATGATATCCGCAGTCTTCGCGATTTCTTCGTCGAACGTTGCGCCTGTGGAAATGTAGACATGGTCAAAGCGCTCTGCAAGCTCCTCGAGCATCGGAAAACTTGCACAGTCATAGCTGGCGACTTTTACAATGCGACGCGGCCAGGGCAGGGAAGCGGCAAACAGAATACGATTGCGGCTGAAGATAGTAGTCATCGGAAGGACTTTCCTGCGTTTGCATTCATCGATGAAGAACCGATGGTCGTCCTCTGCGAGATCGAGCACCTTCAGTCGTTCATATTCCGCGGCATATGGGCGCTTGATCGTAATAACGGTGCCGTCTGAGAGGATTTTTCCTTCATCAAACTGTGGTCGATGCATGAGGTCTTCGGAGAAGATAATCTGGGATTTGACGATGTCCGCGCCGTTTTCGGCTGCAGCAGCAATCATTTCCGAAAGAAGCAAGCGGTCGCCGCAGTGGTTTTGGCAGAGTTCGGCGATAATTTTTACCATAGGTTGAGTTGGGTCGATGCTAACAGTATCTACTTTCTTTTGTCTGCCGGACAAAAGTAAAGTAGCAAAGAAAAGCCCACCCTTCGACCCAGCTCAGGGCAGGCCGCGCCAAGCCCCGGAGCCTGTAGTGAGTTTTTCGAACTACTCGACCCTGTGTCTCGATGGAAACGCCTGCAAGGATTCGGCGTTTCCATCTCGACTTCCGCCTGCGGGCGGAAAACAGGGTCTTCCCCGGCACCCCCCGTGGCGCGCGGAACCCACCCACCTACTTCAATAATTTTCCAATAATTTCTCAGCAATGATGTTTGCAGCCATTTGTGCCCCATCCAGCGTTCCGAATTGCTCCAATAGTTTTTCACGGTATTCCGCGATTCTTGGTCGCAAAATCTTCATCATTGCCAAAAGTTCGGTTGCCGTCTGATTACGGAATTCCACGCCAAGTCCAAGTTCTTCAATGCGGCGGATGTTGAAGAAAATCTCCGGATCTTCGTCTTTCTGATATGCGGGAACAATCAGTGGAGTGCCGGTGGCGAGGGAAGTACCAATGGCTCCCCATCCGGCGCGCGCGATGTGCGCAACAATTTCCTGATGCGCGAGAATGCCGGGAAGGGCATGTACAGACCTCTGGATCTTTGCAGAATCGGATGCGTAGATTTTGATTCCCAGGCGATCGGCGATACTTTGCAGGGGACCGACATCCGGAATACCACTGACGGTGACATATACGCCGTGCTGCACAACCTGTTCATCGACCACGGGCAGGGAAACGCCGAGAGGAATAGGCGTATCGTCTTTTCCGGGATCGAATGTGCCCGGCACGCTGATCATATGAAGCTGGTATCGGGATTCCAAGGCACGGAATTTTTCCGCTGCGGTTTGTAAGAGCGTCTTATCGATCGCGATTGCGGGTTCGGTTGCCGCTCTCTCGAGAATGACTGATGTGCGGAACCAGGAGTTGTAAAATGCTGGTGAAATCCCGAGATTCAGAAGAGGGGAGCGGCTGATTTCACAAAGAATGTCATACGTTGCATGCAGATATTCCTGCGCTTCCTCACTGATTGCATCTGACTCACCCATCCATTGTTCTAGAAACGCAGCATACGAAGTACCCTCGAAGAATATTTTTCGGAGAATTATTCCGAATGTTTCATCGAGAATAATACGAGGATCTTCCCCGAAGGTTTCGCGGAGGATGCGTGTCTGCTTTTCACCATACAGATGCGGAACGACCACGGAAATATTCTCTCCGAGCTTGTCGCTTAACTTTAGAGCCATTTCCGTTGTCCGGATGTACGGATTATTTCCGTAACTGGGATTGCAGATGATGCTTTTCATTTAGAGTCCGGCGTAAAAAATACCTTCCACTCCCGTGAGCTGCTCTTCCCGGTAGCTTCCCCATGGGTCAAAGAGAAATCCCGGCGTTTTCATGGTCGATGCGAGTGCGAAAATATTCGCTTCTCGGAATGATGGGTGATTATTGAGCATGAGGACGCAGTCACTATCTTGGAATCCTTCTTTCAATGAACGTACGACTTTTGCATTGAGGGTGCGGAGCCCTTCCTTGGATGCCACGGGATCGAAAATGGCGATATGCTTATAGCGTTTCTGGAGCTGCTGCAGGATTTCCACGGATGTGGAGTAGCGCAGATCTGATGTTTCCGGAGAGCCTTTGAATGCCATGCCGGCAAGGAAGAGACGTGTTCTTCCTGGAGTCTTTTTGTGCTTCTTCACAAATGTATCCACCTGATTCGCGATGAACCTGATCATCGATACATTGATATCGCGGGCGATGACCGGCAATCTTGGTTGATACCCCTTCTCTTTTGCAGATGCGACAAAGAGATACGGGTCTTTCACAAGGCACATGCCGCCTACCCCTGGACTCGGCGCCGGGATGGGATTCCTCGTGTACCCCTCATTGGCTGCACGGATCACTTTGCGGGCGTTGAGACCGTAGCCATGCAATGACCATGCAACCTCGTTGGCGAATCCGAAACTCACATCCCGGAACGTATTATTGAGAAGCTTCACCGCCTCGGCCTCTTCGAGATTATCGACGGCGACGATGGTGTGGGCGAAGATCCGGAAGAATTTGCTGGTTTCATCCAGGCTCTGCTTGTTCCATCCCCCAATGATCTGCGGCAACGTGCGGAGCTCTTCGAGCGCTTTCCCTTCTACTGTCCGTTCCGGCGCGAAGCTCACCATAAATGTTTCTCCAGCCTTCAGCCCAGAAACCTTTTCCAGAAGGGGAATCACGGTTTCGCGGCAGGTGCCGATGGGTACCGTGGATCGCAGAATGACGAGATCATGCGGTTTCAGGACTTTGCCCACCTCTTTTACAGCATCCGTCAGGTACTTAGACATTACTTTGCCCTGATCCGAAACCGGCGTCCCCACGCAGATGACAAAAATATCGCTCTGGTTTTCGGAAAGCGAATTACTTAGAATCAGGCTCTTGTTAGCGTGTTTTTTCACTAGCTGATCGAGACCTTTTTCATAGAAGTGCGGCACGCCGCCTTTCAATTTCTTGATAACTGTATTGTTGGTATCCACGCCAATGACGCGAATGCCGAACTCATTGAGCGTGAGGGCGAGTGTGAGACCGACATAGCCGAGTCCGATCACCGAAACCGTTTTGATCTTCACCTCACTCCTTCTCCAGAGCTCGAAGGGCGAGAAGATATCGACGAGGCTACCGTTTTCGTCCACGGTGAGAATGTGGTGGAAGCGGCTTTCGGGAAGCTTCCGTTCCCGAAGGACATCGTGGAAGCGGGCAAGAATCACATCGGGGGATTCATCATGCATCACCGTCAGCGGTTTTCTGGTCATGATGCTCTCGATCGGTTCCTCCAGATTTTTACCTTTTAGGATGGCATTGCGAATATCACCGTCCGTCGCTATCCCTAGGAATTTACTTTTGTGCATTACAAGAATGATTCCTGCGGGTGCTGGAAGGCTTTGTCTCGGTGCAGCATCAATCTTCTCCATCGCCTTTCGGATGCTTTCTTTTGGGCCGATCGTAATTGCTGCGAGGCGTTTATGCATGAGAGCTGGGGAAGTATATCGCACGGGACTTCCTTGCAATACCGTTTTCCTCAGCCAATACTCACAAAGAATGACTCCTCAAGCCCCTTCCATCCGTGCCATCGTCGCCCGCTTCTCGTTTCCGTTTTCCGAGCGATCGCTTGAGGCGGTTTTTGAACGATGTCCTTTTGCGTTTTGTGGCATCATTTCCACGGGCGAGCCGCGGTTTTATAGCCACGTACCCCGCGACCTCCAGGAATGGTTTTCTTCCAGTGAAATCCGCGGATGCGATTATGCAGGAGTGGATTGGAGCACAATTTCTCCGCTCGATGAAGCTCTCGTTGAGGAGATGAGACCGTGCGAAGTGGTATTTCTGGAGATGGTGAGTCGGCTGGAGTGGAAACGGTCCATTTCCTATAGCTTGCGCAAACAGTGGTACCTGCGGCATCTGCAATTCTGGAACGATTACATTGATAAAAAGAAGATCAATTTGTACATCGCGGCGTGGCTGCCGCACGAAATACCGGATATCGTCATTTATCATCTCTGCAAGCTGAAGAAGATTCCGGCTCTCTATTTTCATACGTCCTCCATCCGCGACAACTCTTTTGCCGAGCATGACATTGAGAAATCTGCGGAGCAAATTGGGAAACGATATGAGGAATTGCTCCGGGAATACAGCGGTGTCACGGATCTGGCACAGATGCCACTGGGAGAAGAGTTTGCCGCGCGCTTCGAAGCGCTCTCGGTTCCCGCAGGACAAAAACCTCCTGTTGAGGGCGTTAAGCGATTAGGCTACTGGGGACAGGTGCGAAAGACGCTGTGTCTCTCTCCGGTGTCCGGACTTCGATTCATTGCCGGATATTGCACACCGGGCGGACTCAGGCGTGCCGTGGAAGGAATCAAGCGTTCCCGGATGATTCGTGCGCGTGATGCGTATTACGATGCACATGCCATCGACCCGGATCTCACGGCGCGGTTCGTCTATCTGCCTCTCCACTTCCAGCCCGAAGCATCCACGGTGCCTATGGGTGGAGCATTCAGCGATCAGAACATGGTCGCTGCCCTTCTTAATGCGCATCTTCCTGATGATGTTTTCATCTATGTGAAGGAACATCCTCGAGCGAGCAGCTGGCTTGCGCGAACGGTGCCGATGTACCAGGAATTGCTCGCTATGAACAAAGTGCGATTTATTCGCCGAAGTGCAGATACTTTTACCTTACGTGAGAAGTGTATTGCTGTTGCAACGGTGACGGGCACGGCCGGGTTCGAAGGATTATTCCGCGGCAAGCCGGTATTTCTTTTCGGGTATCGCTTCTACCAGTATGCGCGTGGTGTCTATCGCATCCGCACGGCAGAAGACATGAAGTCGGCGATTAGGGCAGTGTTTGTGGAAGGCAAAAAGCCGTCACTCGTCGAAGCGCGTTTGTATCTGCAGGCGATGGAGGAGACGGGCATACGCGGCATTCTGAATCCGTGGCATATGAAAGTATCGCATATGGCGGAAGAGGAGCATGTGAAGAATAATAGCGAGGCGATCATCAAAGAACTGGATCAGCTATATGCACCGTAACGGCAGCTGTCCCGGCTGCCTTTCCACTTGGTCGGAGGCAGGCGGGACGCCTGCCGTTACGGTTATTCAGCATTTGCCTTTAACACTCTTTCGTACATCCCTATAAATCTCTTTGCGATCACACTCCAGTCATTCTCTTTTGCATACGCCCGCCCTCTCTCTCCGAGTCGCTTCGCGAGGCCTTCATCATCCAATAAGCGAATAATGCGATTGGCGATGGCGGCGATGTCTCCATCGGGAACAATGAGTCCGGTTTCATTGTCGAGAACAGCATCACGTATCCCACCGGCATCTGTTGCAACAATCGGTTTACCACAGGCACTCGCTTCGAGATAGACGATGCCGAATCCTTCAAATTTATTCTGATCAACGATTTTCGGCGTGTGGACATAGATGTCGCATGCTTGGAAGTAGGCGACCAGTTCATCTCCCGACTTGCGACCCGCGAAATCGACGTTTGCCCGCATGCCGAGATCCGTTGCGAGCGCCTCTAGATCGGCTCGTGCATTCCCATCTCCGACGACGACATACACAACATTTGGATGTTTCTTGAGAACTTCGGGAAGTGCACGCAGCACAAGATCATGTCCTTTTCTTCCCCAAAGACCACCGACTGTCAGAAGAATTTTTTTTCCAGGATACCGATTGCGAACGGACAATGTATCCACACTTTTCTGAAACCGGTCGAACCGGACACCGTTATGAATCACATCAATGGCACAATCTTCTTTGGTTTCCTCTAGGATCCGTTTTTTCGTGTATTGGCTTGGCACAGCGATTGCAGAAGCACTCTTGTAGCATTTTTTCAAAAGCCATCGTTCCGGCCAGTATGCGAGCGGTCGGACGCCGTGTGTTCCCTGAGCTCCCATGACAAGAGGTTTACCCGCTTTTTTTGCAGATCGCGCTGCGACAATGCAGTACGGAAAAGCGAAAAGATCATGGACAAGATCGAACGAAGAGACATTTACTGTGCGAAAGTATCCGGGTCCATTTCTCTCAAATATTCGGTACACGTATTTCGGAAGTGCGCAGATGGTTGTGCAAGGCAGTGACATCGCAGCCACGGCATTTTGCTGATTCTTTGGAAGAAAGAGCGTGATGTCAATGCCCTGCGCATGCAATTCCTTCGTGAGTTCAAAGGTGATATTGCCGTAACCGTCCTTCGGCTCGATGGTGGAGGAGAAGAGGGCGACGCGCATAGTTTTACTGGAAAAGTGGTGCAAGGATGTTGCTGACCATTTCCCCCATGACACGTGCGCGCTCTTCGCGAGGAGACTGGTCCGATCGTAGCGGACCGCCTTCCATCGGCACGGTGATGTCTTCTATTGCTTTCAGAAACAGCCGCAGATTGCGCAAAGAAGGCACATCGCTTTTTTTGAATATCCGGTCTATGGCATCTTTGCAGTCGGCAGCCGTCCGGATCATATGCGTCCCCGGAGCGTACTGGCAGAACCGGTGTCCGAACATCAGCACGGGTTTGCCGCGGAAAATTGCCTCGAATCCTGCTGTACCTGTGATCGTGGCGATAGCTTTTGCATGCTGCATCAGTCGGAAGGTGTCATACCCGCGCGGAACGAACCGTACGGAGCGCAATGCAAGCAATGTTCGGTAGAACACCTCGCTGCGGAAGGCTTCCCCCTGACTGGGATGTTCTTTGATGTAGATGTGCACATCCGGTGGAAGATATGTGGCAAGCAACTGAACCATCAGTTCCTGGTTGGCGAATGCGCCTCCTCGCGGCAGTACGCCCTCCTCCGGCTGTTTGCTGAGTGGCAGATACACGTAGGGCTTCGATACGTCGGGCTCTGTGGCATGCTCATCATAGAATCGTGCGGTGCGGTGCTGGGTAACTTTCCGCGACCAGACATTGGGAGAAGAGATTGCCTTAAAGAATCGTAGGGGCTTGTGGCGCAAGAACTCCAGCGATTTTCCAAGCCATTTGGTGACAAAGGTTTTCTTTGTCAGATGTTGATCCCGATTTCCTGCGGACCAGGCGGGCACCATCTGCGTCGTCTGCATGGTGAAAAAATTCTCGTATGCTGGCGAAAGCGGCACTTCTTTTTCCGGATTCCCATATTCCGCTTTTAATTTTGCAAGTGCTGGTATGAGTTGTTCAGCGGATTTCTCATAGTCTTTCACAAGAAAAACGCCATCCACATTGCAACAGCGTTCCAGATGATAGGTGGGGATATTTTTCAACTTACAGAGTTCATAAATCACGTAATCGTATCCCTGGTGTGGTCCGTGATTGAGCAGATACAGCCCGATCTTCTCCGTGCGGAGCAAGTGGTTCCAGTAGCGCAGGTGCGCCAGATACTGACGCTTGCGCTCCGCATACGGAATATCCGCATTCAAAGCGTAGCGCTCGATCATAGCCAAAAACATCGTCTCGCAATGCACCATGCGTTCGATCAGCTCTGCATCGAGCGGCGCAATGGTATTCCAGTCGACATTTGGGTATTGTCCTGCTCGCAAGGGGTTTGCCGGCATCCACACATGCCGTGCAGCCTGAATGTCCGGCGCCGGCTCATTGCGGTTGACGATGGAGATGCACGTCCCGATGGCTTTTCCGGCGAAAGCAGCCTTGAGCATCGGTCGGATGCGGGGGCCGTCAAATGCTTTGAGAAGGATATTCAGGGGAGCAGGCATCGGTTGTACGTGGCAACACTATATTATTCCATACTCTCATTTGCATGTGTCATGGCAAGCGGCAAAGGAGATGTGGTGAAGTATTCTCTGATAATCTTGCGCATACTGTCGCGGTCCATCGGAGGGAGCTCGGAGGAATTGTAGGCTTTTGGCGCAACGCGATGCGGGACCGAGGGATCCTCTTTGAACGGATCGAGCGATGAACGGACGATGAACATCCTGTCGCTTTCCACCGCGTACTGCGCTTCTTCCGCAGTCATCAGCAGCTCCTGCATTTTTTCGCCCGGGCGAATGCCGATGGTTTTTGTCTTCACGGCAGACGGCTTCTTACCGTAGAGCGGAGCAACTTCCTCTATGAGAACAGCCACGAAATCGCTCAAACGGAAGGTCGGCATCTTCAAAATGAAGAGTTCTCCTCCTTGCATCTGCTCCATGGCGGCAAACGTGAGGCTGACGGCTTCGGGGATGGACATGATGAAGCGCGTCATCGCTGGATCGGTGATGGTCACGGGGACGCCGTCTTTGATCTGCTCGCAGAATGTGGGGATCATGGATCCGCGTGACCCTAAGACGTTTCCGAAGCGGACACTGCTGAAGATGATCGGGTGCTGACCGCGCGAGTACATGGCTGAGGTCATCAGACGCTCCGCGAGAAGCTTCGTCGCGCCCATGACATTACTGGGACTGGCTGCCTTGTCTGTGCTGATGAAGAGCACACGCTTGACTCCTTGTTGCTGTGCCGCTTCGATAACGTTTTGCGTGCCGATAACATTGGTTTTTACCGCTTCAAAGGAATTGTACTCGCACAGTGGCACATGTTTGTATGCGGCACAGTGAAACACAAAATCTACATCTTCCATAGCTCTCAGCAGCCGCGGGAAATCGCGCACGTCTCCGAGCAGGTAGCGAATAGCATCAATATCGCCGATCTTCTGGCGCATGATGAACTGCTTGTGCTCATCTCGAGAGAAGATGCGGACAGTCTTGGGGTTCAAGGCGAGTAGTTGTCGCACGATTTCCGAACCGATCGAGCCGGTGGCACCCGTGACGAGGATCGTCTTGTCACGGAAAAGGGAAGTCATAGGAACAGGTTTAGAGGCGAAGAATGCCATCTTTCACGATTCTACACACAGTCGCAACCTCTGTGCGCGAAAGATGCGAAGAAAACGGCAGCGCGACCGTACGCTCTGCAATCCTCTCCGTAACAGGAAAATCCCCCTTGTTGAAGCCTTGTTTTTTGTAGAGGGGCTGCAGGTGGATGGGCGGGAAGTAGTTGTTGCAGCCGATGCCATTACTGCGTAGATGTTCGAGGAGCGCGTCACGGTCTTTTTCAGAATGCTGCGAACTCATATGGGCAACGTACACAAACCAGCTGATATCCACGTCTTCTTGGTCCGGTGCGGGCGTGATGTGCTCTGCAAGCGGGCTCAATTCCTCGCGGTACCATTCCGCTATCTGCTGCCGCTGCTTTACGAAGTCCGGCAGTCGCTTCAGCTGGCTTAATCCCAGTGCGCAATTGATGTCGCTGATGCGGTAATTGAAGCCGAGTGTACGGTGCTCCAGCCAGGTGCTACTTGGGTCGCGTCCTTGGTTTCGTTCCATGCGTGCCTGGGCAGCTATATCATCGCGGTCGGTCACGATCATCCCGCCTTCGCCAGTCGTCATTTGCTTATTCGGATAGAACGCGAACGTGCCGCAGTCACCGAATGTGCCAGCCTTCTTCTTCCCTCGTGCAGAGCCAAGCGATTCACAGCTGTCTTCAACGAGGGCGAGACGATGTTTCTTTGCGATAGTTCGCAAGGCGTCCCAGTCAGCGAGGTACCCAAAGACATCTACCGCGAGGATTGCTTTTGTTTTCTTCGTGATGGCACGCTCCACCAGAGCTGGATCGATGCAGAACGTACGAGGCTCAATATCCACGAAGCGGGGGATTGCCTGTTCGAAGAGCATGCAATTGGCTGAAGCCACAAAGCTGAAGGGAGTGGTAATGACTTCGTCTCCTAGTCCGATTCCGAGCGCTCGGATGCACAGATGCAACGCGCTCGTGCCGCTACTGACGGCTACTGCGTGCTTTGCACCGACAAATTCGGCCATGTTCTGCTCAAATTCCGCAAGCTTAGGTCCAAGAGAGAGCTGAGGGGTCATGAGTACGGCAACGACCGCTTGGACGTCGTCTTCGGAAATATCCGGACAGGAAAGGGGGATAGGCATGGAGCAAGGATGATACCTCACGCACTCTTCCCGCGCACAGGTTTCGCGGGCACTCCATAGGCAATACAGTCGCTTGGTAGAGATTCCACCACCACCGATCCGGCGCCCACCATAACACGTTTGCCGATGGAGATTCCTTCCTTCACAGAGCATCCGATCCCAATGTGGGATTCCCGCCCGACGGTAACGCCGCCGGCGAGGTGTGCCCCCGGAGCGATGTGAGCGCCTTCTCCAAGAGTGCAGTCATGATCCACGGTTGCCGCAGTATTGATGATGCATCCGGCAGCCACATGCGTGTCCGGACCGACCACCGCGTGTGGCATAACGACGGTTCCTTCCCCCAATATTGCAGTGCGTGCGATCTGTGCCGAGGGATGGATGATTGTGGCAATCAGAAAACCCGCTATCCGCAGACGCCGCTCCGCGTCCATGCGCGCCGCAGCATCACCGATACTCACGATTGCGGTTTTCACCCCTTTTGCGAGAATTGACGAGAGATCGTCACCTGTTCCCAAGATCGGATACCCGTAAAAATTTCCGTTTCTGTGATCATCCACAAATCCCGCGATGGTATATTTTCCTCCCGTTTCGATCATATCGGCGACGACTTTGCCGTGTCCGCCCGCACCGTAGAGGAGAATGGATTGCCGTGTCTTCATAGAGGAGTCTTGGAGAGGATAGCAACAATCTTGTCAGCGGTGTGCCCATCGCCATAGGCATTTTGGATAGAACGTATCTTTGTCTTGAACGTTTCATCCGTGAGAGCGCGTGAAATCGCCTCCTCGATGCGCGCCGTATCGTACGGGACATCGATCGCGTTTCCCGACTGCAGCCTGCCGCGCTGGCGGTCACCGATGTTGACGACGGGCAGATGAAACGATGCGGCCTCGATGATGCCGCTGCTGCTGTTGCCCACGAGAATATCCGCAACACTGAGCCAGGAGAGAAATGTCTCATGCGGCACACTCATGCAAAATGTCCGGTGTGTTCCTTCGGATGTGAATGCATGCAGCATGTCGTTGAATTGCCTTCCTCCCGGGTCGGCGTTTGCACCAAGCAGAAGGATATTTCCCGCAAAGCTTTCCAATGCTTTCAATGAACAGGCGATCTGCTCATGCGTAGGCAGAGGATCAAGAGTGTCCGGATGCTGCACAAAGATGAGCAGCGGCAAGGCAGCATCGAACGTCGTTTGTGCGAAGAGAATGTCCTTCGGTATCGGTTTCAACGGACGAATGGTATCGAGACCGCTCGCACCCACAACAAATACTCCTTTATCGTCGCCGCGCATGCGCACTACGGCATCTGCATGCACCTGCGCGGATGTGAAATGGAGGTTCGCCATGTGGGTAATGCTGTGTCGAAAGGCATCGTCGATGGTTCCTGAAGATTCGCCGCCGTGCAGGTGCGCGATGGGGATGCCCATGCTCGCTGCGGCGATAGCTCCTGCCAGTTGCTCCCCTCTGTCTCCAAGCAAGAGCAGGATATCGGGTCGTATTTTTTTGAGAACATCCGCACAGGCAATCACCGTGCGCCCGATGTAGGCGACCGTCGCCTCCGGCGTATCTTCCGTGTCGAGAGAATCGATCTCCGAGACAATCAGAAAACCGTCCTCGTTGATGGCATCAACGGTATGTCCAAACTCCGACCGCAGATGCATGCCGATGACAATGAATCCGAGGGAAAGATACTCCGAGGCGGCGATGGCTTTGGCGATCGGACGGTAAATCCCGTAGTCCGCTCGTGTGCCCGTTATAGCCAGAATCCTGCGCTTTTTCATGCCACGTCATCCTGCGCCAGCAGCTCTCCTGCGTCCAGATCCCGCTTAAGGGTTTTCCCGAGAATTCCCTGGAGCATCTTCGGGGGCAAACCCGTTCCCGGGCGCTTGAGCGCGATCATTTCCGCGCTCAATTTTTCTCCCGCACGGGCATTGCGGGAAAGCACGAGGCTTCTGCGGACCACGTCGCGCGTGTTTCTCTCGCAAGGTTGACATTGTTTCTCACCCGTGCCCAATGCCTCTTGCACTGTCTTCGCTTTTTGCAACGCATTTTTATCCCTGGTGATGCTGATCATAGTTTTCAATGCGTCAGGTTCCAGTGATGCCGCATGATCCGGTCCGGTATCGTTTCTGTTGATCGTGAAATGTTTCTCGATGATCCGTGCGCCGAGCGCCACCGCCGTAATTGCTACCTCTATCCCTTCGGTGTGATCTGAGTACCCCACGGGAACATGGAAGGTTTCTTCCAGCGTCTTCATTGCACGCAGGTTGATCTGCTCTATAGGAGCGGGATAGGCACTGACGCAGTGTAGCAGTGCATACGGCGTACCCGCGGTTTGGAACGGCTCCACCGCCTCAGCGACCTCTTCCAATGTGGACATGCCGGTGGAGATAATGGTGAAAAGATGCAGATCAGCGACTTGCCGAAGAAACGGGATGTTGGTGATTTCTCCGGAGGGAATCTTGATGGTCTTTACACCCAGACTCGCAAGAAATTGTGCCGATGTGGCATCAAAAGGTGTGACGATAAAATCGAGTCCTTTGCTTTCCGCATACGCTTTGAGATCGCGGAACGCTTCGTAGGGAAGCTCCAATCGTTTCACCATTGCGTACTGCGATTGCTCACCGGAACGCTTTTGGTATTCCGCGAGCGGCGCATTTTTGGAAATGATCTCATCGGTCGTGAACAGTTGAAATTTTACGGCATCAGCCTTGGCATCAGCCGCAACGTCAATGAGTTGCCGTGCCTTGGCTACCTTTCCGTCATGATTTACCCCCGCCTCGGCGATGATGTAGGCGCGGTCCTTTGGCAGTCGGAAGGACATGATGTTTCAGGTGAGTCGATGGAACCCCGTATGCATGATGGGACCTTCAAGTTTTTGTAGGAGCGATCCATCGGCGATGCAACGACCTAGGTCAGTAAAGATCTCTTTGACGGCATCCAGGTACGCCTGAACATGCGCATCGGTATGCGCGTATGTTGCGTAGAAGACCTGGCCGGCCAGAAATCCGTGTTTCAGCATTTCTTGTGCAAAGAATGTGTGTGCCGCGGGCTGCTGCTCCGTTTGCACCGTGAAATGCGCCAGAGGAGGAAGGCCGTCCACGTGCACGGAAATCCCGCTCTTTGTGGCTGCATCCTTCCATCCTTGCTGCACTGTGGTGCCTATCCGGATCAGATGCTTGTGGACGTTCTCTCTTCGGAATTTCTTGATCATTGCCAGTGCCGCCGTGGGTCCGATGCGTTCGGTCCAGTTCGTGCTGCTGATGAATGTATCCTGCGCCACCGTCATCACCTTCTCCCGACCGATGATGGCGGCCATCGGGTACCCGTTGCCGAGCCCTTTCGCGAATACCGTGACGTCCGGTTCTACTCCGAGGGTTGTATGCACACCGCCGGGGCAGACCCGGAATCCGGATGTGACTTCATCAAAGACAAGTACAGCACCCGTTTTGGATGCAATCGCACGGATGCTCTCCAGGAAACCGGGATCGGGATATTTGCTTCGGAACGGCTCCATAATGATTGCAGCCAGATTGTTGCCATGCAGTTTCACAATAGCCTCCAATTCTTCCAAGTGGTTGTACCGAAAAGGGAACGTGGTGCCTTTGAGCCCCCGCGGTACCCCGAGTGGGTGTAGCCCAGGAAGCAAATGCCCGTCGAGCGTACGATCATCGGCGAGATTTGCCGAGAGGTACCAGTCGTGCCAGCCGTGGTAGCCGCAAAAGGCGATCACCTCCTTGCGGGTTGCGGCGCGTACGATGCGTGCGGCGATCGCCATCGCTTCGCCTCCACATCTCGCAAACCGCGCCATCTGCGCCCAGGGGTGCAGCTCTATAAGAAGCTCCGCGAGTTCCACCTCTTCCGGGCAGTTGAGCGTGGACATCGTTCCATTGGCGATAGCACCGAGTACCGCTGCATCCACATCTGGATCGCCCGCTCCGAGTACGCAGGCACCAACGCCGTTTTGGCACATGTCGATGTATTTTTTCCCGTCCAGATCCCACACCTCCACGCCCTTGATGCGGCTAAAGTACGCTGGCCACTGCTCCGGCAGTAGAAACTCGGGGCGCTTGGAAAGGAGTTGTGTTCCCCCGGGGATCAGCTTCTTCGCGTGCCGATAGAGAGATTGTCCGGTGCCTTCCATAGCGGCAGCATACCGTTCCTGTTTTTTAGTGCCAATTTATTTCCTCACAGAAAGCCCCTTCTGTTTCATATGTGAGTGTGCTTTGAAGATGCTCTGATCGGTGAAGTGAAAAATACTCGCAGCAGCGACCGCCGAAGCGCCTCCAATAACAATTCCATCCACCAGATCCTGGATGGTCCCCACTCCTCCCGAGGCGGTCACAGGGATTGAAACACTGGAGGTTATCTGCTTTAGCGTCTCCAAGTCGTAGCCCGTCATCATGCCTTCGCGATCCACGCAAGTGAGGAGTATTTCGCCAGCTCCGAGTTTCTGCGCTTCTTTGGCCCACGCAACCGGATCGAGTCCCGTGGGATGTGTGCCACGGTGTGTGAAGACTTCATTCTTGCCCTTTGCATTCTTCTTATAATCGATAGAAACCACCACCGTGGAATTGCCGAATTTCTTGGCCAGCTCCGTGATGAATGCCGGTCGCTCCACTGCGGCAGTATTGATCGCCACTTTGTCGGCGCCGTGCGTGAGGATTGCGCGCGCCTGCGCGACATCACGGATGCCGCCGCCAACCGTGAGCGGCATGAAGCACTCCTGTGCTACGGCGGCGATGATATCGAACAGAAAATGCCGGTTCTCCACAGTGGCAGTGATATCCAGAAAAATCAGTTCATCCGCGCGCTGGGCGTCGTAGACTTTAGCGACCGTGCGGGGATTTCCTACGTCGCGGTATTCGCTAAACTGCCGCGTTTTAATCATGCGACCGTCTTTGAGAAGTATGGTGGGGATGAGGCGGACTTTGAGCATAATCAGGGATTCCACTGGATAAAATTTTCAAGAAGCTTCAATCCGTTATCCTGGCTTTTTTCGGGATGAAACTGCGTTGCAAAAATATTCCCACGCTCCACGGCGGCCGTGATCTTCTCGCCGTAGGTCGCGGTCGCGACAAGATCTGTTGGGTCTGCGCACTGCAACTGGAAACTGTGGACGAAGTAGAAATCGGCATCGGGGTTGATGCCGGTAAACATCGGACTTGCGCGCACCATCGTGAGTTCGTTCCATCCGATGTGTGGAATCTTAAGACCTTGTTTCTCCGCAGCGAGTTTTCGGACGCGGCCTTTGATCCAACCAAGACCACGGTGCTCCCCATGTTCCTCGCCCGTTTCCGCAAGAAATTGCAAGCCGAGACAGATTCCCAAAAACGGCTTTTTCTTTCCGATCACTTCCTCCGTCAACGCACGGTCGAGTCCCTTGGTGCGCAGAAACTCCATTCCGTCGCCAAAGGCACCCACACCAGGCAGCACAATGCGCTCTGCCGTATGGATATCCTCCGCCGTACCTGAAATCTTTACCGGCGCTCCAAGTATCTCGAATGCTTTTTGCACAGAAAAGAGGTTGCCCAAGCCGTAATCGACAATGACGATCATGCGAAGACTATAGCACGGCGTTTCCAAACGCCGTGCTATAGCATCACTCCAGATCAATATTGATCATCCAGTCTTTCTGGTCGGGTAACTCCGGTCCGCGGGGGAGTGTGCGCCAGTCGGGGAAGACATGCGGGCTCACCACGTGCAGCGCTGCAATTTCATGGAATTCTTTGTCACTCATATCGATCGCCTTGAGGAACACGTCGAGGCTTGCCGGGCGGTATCCTTCGTACTTCTCGATCATCTTCAATCCCTCGTCTCTGGTCATGCGACCGTTGCGGATATCGATCGAGGCCAGATGCGTCATCCGTGACATCCCGCGCTTCAGCCATTTCAAATAATCCTGAATGCCCTGGAAGGCATCTTCCACTTTTTCGTACCAGTAGCGTTCATAGGGGATGCCCTCGACACGGTCTCCTTCCCACCCCAATTCCTTGCGGATCCGTTCGGACTGTTCGCGCGTGTCCCATGGAATGTAGGTTCCCAGACAAATGGAGCGGTAACCGATCCCCCGCAAGTCGGCGGCCTTCGGATACGTGTACGGGAGGAGGTCGCGTGCGGTGACCGACCCATCGAGCATGCCGACCATGTCTTCGGCGTTGATGCCGAGGTTCACCACGCGGTTGAATCGCTTCTCGTCGACCTGTTCGTTCTCTTCGTAGCTGTAGTAGCTCACGTATTCGGACGTGGGTTCGCCCCAGATGAGTAGAGGGACGTTGAGTTGGACGGCAACATGCATGGGATACGCGTAAATCCCGCAGTGTGAGTGCCACATGATGTCTCCCTTGCGGATCAACGATTCGCGCATGAGTTTTTTCACCGTCTGCCAGTCCGATTTGAATTTCAGATAGTCCACGCCTAGCTTCTTTACAGTACGCTCGTTATTTGCGAGTACCTTCGGACGATAGAAGCCGTGGTCAAAGGAAACGATGAGAGGTTTCAATCCGAAATCCTTCACGAGCGCAAGCGCGGTGAACGTACTGTCTTTTCCGCCACTGAATGGGACGATGCAGTCATATGGTCCTTTGCCGCGGCTCTGCTCCAGAATTTCCCGGAACTCGCGGTCCCGCGTCTTCCAATCGATCTTGTTTTGTTTGAATTCGATCTGGCGGCACGTGGCACAGACGCCCGCCTCGTCAAAGCTGATCATGTCCTGTGTTTCAAGCATCACGCATTTCGTACAGCGTCGCATAGGGCCGCATTTTGCCCTTTTCTTGGCCACAAAGGCAAGCTTATGCCGGGCATGTCAGCGTCATCCACACTTGATCGTGCAATTCATCGCCGTAGCGCACATATCCGAGGTCCCGTTTCACTTCCCGGAACCCCAATTTCTGGTATGCCCGGATCGCCGCAGCATTTTTTGCGATCACTCCGAGATTCATTTCATCAAATCCTAGTGTACGGAAGCACCAGTCGATCAAGACCTGCATCGCCTCAGCGGCGTATCCTTTGCCCCAACAGGTTTTTTCTCCGATCAGTACGGCGATTGTCGCGCATTTTTTTTCCGGTTCGATGGGTTCGAGCTTCACCGTGCCGATGTGCATGCCGTCCTGCTTCAAAAAAATACCGAAAAACAGGGCATTGGGCTGGAGATCTTTCTGCCCGATGTAGTCACGTAACTCCTGAATGGTCGCATGCTTGGTACCCAAATATCGGTTGACCTCCGGATCATTGAGCCACCCGACGTACTGCTCCGTCGCATCACGGTCTTCCATGGTGTGCAGGGTGACTCTAGACCCCTCAAACGCCATTGTTGTCTTTGCAAAATCCATGAATGTTCTTATGAAAATAGGAAATCCAGCTTCTTCTCCCGCAGCAGATAATCGAGCAGCTCGTACTCCATCATATCATCCAGCTCAAAGCACATGTGGGGCATCTCGTAGGCAAGGGTCTGTTTGATAATGATGAGGGGAACTTCATCGAAAAATGCCCGGCGGTAGAAGTAGAACGACGCATTCATGTCGTACACGCGCGGTCCCTGCTGGCGCGTCACCATCTGTTTTCCTGGCTTCTTCACCAGATCCACAAAACCATCCTCTTTCAGCTCCACCATGTCGAAGTAGGGATTGTGCTTGGGAAAACTGACGGAGAAGAGATTGCGGGCACCCAGGTTTCCATCAATCATCCGGAAGGCTTTATCGAGATCTTCCATGGTGCGCAGCGGAGAAGTCACATCCAGATCGAGAATGTAGTCGTACCGCTTGCCATGTTTTTTTTCCGCATGCAAGACAGCATCTTGGATCGTTTCGAGCTTGCCCGCGGTATCCGTTGAAAGTTCCGGTGGCCGTGTGTAGTCCGTGGCTAGACCGACCTCTGCGGCTATCTGTTTGATCTTTGCATCGTCAGTAGAGAGTTCCACGTCCGCGCCGGTCTTTTTCGCATAGGCGAGCGCATGGCGAATGGTGTAGACGATGAGCGGCGTTCCATTCACCAACCGGACATTCTTCCCGGGGATTCCTTTGGAACCGCCGCGGGCGCAGATGGTGATCAAAAGATTCATGGCAAAGAGAAAGGAATTACCAGGCGGTCCATCCACCATCAACGATGAGATTGTGGCCGGTCACGTAGCTCGATGCGTCCGACGCTAGGTAGAGGAGTGCGCCGTCGAGTTCTTCGGTCTTCCCCTTGCGTCCCATCGGTACCTTCAGGGAGTACTTGCGCACGAAATCCTCGCTCTCGCCGGGATGCCACATGCCCCCTGGGCTGATGCAGTTCACGCGAATGCCGATATGACCCCAGTACGCCGCAAGATACCGCGTGAACGCAATAATGCCTCCTTTGGCGGTGTTATACGCGCCGTGAGAAACAATTTCCCCTTTTCTCTGATCGTCGTCCGCGTACAGGCTGGCCAGATTGGAGTCCTCGTAGATACGTTGATCATTTCCCACTATGCCATAGATAGACGAGAGGAAAATGATAGAACCTTTTTTCTGTTTCTCCATAATTTTCCCCGTCGCCTGCGCGACCAGAAATGCGCCGTCGAGTTCGGCGGCCAAAACCCTTTTCCATCCCTCCAAGGAACACTCGGTAAACGGCGCGAAAAAGTCTTTAGCTTTCGCCGTGGCGGCATACACGAGGACATCAAGTCTGCCGGTCTCCGCGACAATATCTGCGACCAGCGTAGAGACCGATGACGCATCGGTCACATCCACATTTTTCTGCGTGATGGCGGGGGGTTCTGTACCTTTCCCGGCTTTTTTCGCGGCCAAAGACTGCTTGGGAAGATCCGCGGAAAATACCGTTGCTCCGGCTTGAGTCATTACAGTGCAGAACCGTTGCCCCAGGTAGCCCCGTCCACCCACGACGAGTGCTACTTTGCCGGAGAGAGTGAAGAGGTCGGACATGGAAGCACGGCGGAGTATAGCAACAATTTTTCAGTCTCCACGCACATCATCGGATATCAGGTGTTCGTACCGTGACTTTGCACATTCCAGCGTCTTGCCCAAAAAACGTGGCAGATCGACAGGAGGCAGTCCTGGCGGAGAGGCGCGGAGCGCGAGAAGGTCGTCCTCCATGAGCACCGTCCCTTTAGCGAGATCTCGCGCCGCGACAATGCTTTTTCGCGCGTATGCCCGGTATTTTTCTTCATTTGGGGAGAAGGGGCGCCACTCTTTCTTGCCGCGTGCAGCCTGCACTTCGTTGCACATGCGGACAAACTCAGTAAATTCATCGGGATTGAGTGCCGCCTCGTGATCGATGCCTTTCTTGGATCGGTCATGGGTAATGTGCTTTTCCTGAATGTCGATGCCCATGCCCACCGATGCCGCGGGAATCCAGAATGCCGCGTGGGTTTCAGCGTCGCTGTGGTCCTGGTATCCCACCGGGAGCGCAAAATCCTCCCGGAGTTGCAGCATGTGCAGCAGGTGGGCGTCCGCACTGCGCGTGGGAAAATTCTGCACGCCGTACATCAGCCATACCGGCGAACTGGATGTCTCGCGGATCCATCCGATCGCCCGGGTGATTTCTTCTTTCGTTGTTGCGCCCACGGCAAGATCAATGCGTTTGCCCGTTTTCGCGACCGCAGAGATGAACACGGGATTCTCCAGATCGCTCGCATGAATTTTGTATGCGTCCACCCCGAGTGTCTCGGCAAATGCAAGGCTCTCGCGCTCGCTCACACAGGCGATGATCTCCATCTCAGGGTAGTGTTTTTTACTGTAGGTATGGAGATCGCGCCATACATCAAAAGACATCTCGAGATTCTGCAGCACGGCGTAGTTTGGGAGACTGGGAGCCGATGCAAGTTCAAGACGCCAGATCTGAAATTGGATCGCATTTGCTCCGACTTTCCCGGCGCCATCAATGATCGCCTGAGCGAGAGCTGGATCCCCCTCGTGGGAGCATGCCATTTCGGCAATGATGTACATACAAAAACAATACCAGCCGACCAATCACTGCGCTTGGAGAACTTGACAAATATGCATATTATTTATAATATGGTTCTATGTTTGCACAGCCTCCAGAAGTAAACTCAACACCGGACGCACTGCCGGAAGGACATGCAGCGCCAGATATGGCAGCTACGTCTGTGGATATTGGGATGCAGCTCGATCGCGTTCTTGTGGCATTCCTCACAAAGAAAGCAAATTCTGTTCAAGAATTGCAGAAACTCGACGAGTTGTACAAGGAAGCTGGTTCCTTGACCAATACATTTGTTGAGACAACTGCGCGGCGACTCTTCCAGCAATCGGACGTACTCACAGATTTCAACTTTCAATCTTCGCTACTCGCGGGTGGAAGTTCATTTTTTGCTGCAGTAATAAGGCGCATGGGAGAACTGACGGACAAGGAACCTGAGCTTGCAGAAATGGCAAAACTTCCTGTGCTCATTCGTTTGGTAGAGCATCACCGTCGTGGCAGGAATGAAAATCAAATGCGCGCGTTCGCAGAGCGGGTGACCAATGAACTCCGGGAGCGCGTGGCGGAGAATGACACTCTGGCACTCGGTCAGCAGGGCAAAGTTGCCTATGAACTTTCCATGCACGCATTCAATGAGGGAGACTATGAGCAAGCCATTGCCATTGCCGAAGAATCGATCGCACTTTGCGAGCGTGCGGGGGATCTCTATGGTGTTCTTCAGGCTCGCGGGAATGTCGCGGGGTCGTTCCGGTACACATGGGCGAAGTCTCTTGGTGCTGGCGATCCGAAATATGCAACTCTTATCAACGAAGGTCGTCCGGTGCTCGAAGAGGATTTACAAACGACACAGGCACAGATTGCTGAGGACACACCTGATCGAAAGAACTTTGATCGCGTGGAGTCGAACAATGCCATGCACCTGATGAAGATTGCCGGTTTGCAAGGAGATCTTGCTCTCGCACGCCAGATGATGGCGGTGCTGCGAGCCAATCCCATCTACCTTTCCACTACTACCATCGCCAAAGATGGAGCAACGGCGGTGAAGGGCGATGTGTTTACGGAGATTCTTGCAAAGCTGGAACAAGCGGAAGCTGAGAAATCCGGACAGGCATCGTAAGCTCAACTGCGTCACGGACACCGCAGTACCATCTTTTCCACGTCCGTAAGCGGATGCACGATTGTAATGTCATTGAAGAACGGCTGGGGACTTGCGTGCGTGATGAAGCTCGCAACAAACGCGATGCGGGTGTGCCCCATTCCCATGCGACTGCCCAAGTGGTAACAGCCGCGCGTATCGATGTAGAACGTGGAACCGGCTGGACCGCGGATTTTCCGTACATGTTGCGTACCTCCCTGTCGCGTCATTTCCTCGTCGGAAATGCGTCCAGGGAAAAACGTGTTTTTGATGCGTTGCGAGATGGTTTTCGGGATATAAGTGAATTCTCCGTCCTGCTCATCGCGCACATCGGTGCAGTACACGAAGAGTTTGAGCATCTTGCGGTCATCGTAATCCTGGTGCCACAACTGTGAATCCTGCCAGGAGGCATTATTGGTCCCGTGCGACCGGTACACGGAAATCCTGGATAAATACGGCAGCTCGCCAAAGTAGCCGCACATCATTTTGAGCACTGCAGGCTGCATGGCGAAACGGATGAAGAGGCTGTCACTCCGCAGATCCTCCGGCGTCTGCAACCGTTCCCAGAAGTTCTTCCCCGGTCGTTGCTGCATGTCGATTTCCACTTCCTGCGCGCGCCTGCGCAACTCCGCACAGAGCTCCTGAAGCATCGCAGAATTTTGATCTGGTCCAGCGGGTCCGCAGCCGTCTTGGATCAATCCCGGCAGGCGTGTTTGCTGTTCCGGGGTCAGCTCCGCGATTTTCCGTTTCGCGATGCGCCGTCTCTTACAGTATGCAAGTGGATGAGCGATGCGCATTGCATAGCAGCGGATGACGCGGAAAGGGCTCCCGCGCACTCTGACTTTGGACCAGAGTGATCCCAAAGAGGAACGGAGCGACATAGGCAGAGTATTCAGGCTGAAGAAACAAGATACAAGAGACAAATAAGCACCAGTCGGCTACGATTTGCCCGTGCCCAAGAATATTCTTATTACCGGTGGTGTCGGCTTCATCGGCGTGAATGCCGCGGAACGATTCCTGCGTGAAGGCTGGCAGGTCGATATCTTCGATAACTTTTCAAGAAGGGGAGTAGAACTCAATGAGCAATATCTTCAGGGTGTTACAAATGCGAAGCAGCTTACGATTCACCGCGGCGACGTTCGGAAAGATCAGGATCTCCTCGTGAAGCTTTGTAAAAAGGCAGATGTCGTTCTGCACCTTGCCGCGCAAGTCGCTGTCACCACGTCTGTCTCCGATCCCCGGACGGATTTCGCTATCAATGCGCTCGGGACTTTTAATGTCCTCGAAGCGGTGCGGGCAAGTGGCAAAAAACCCATCGTGATCTACGCATCGACAAACAAGGTCTACGGTTCATTGGAGCATCTCTCGGTGATTGAAGAGAAAAACCGATACACATTCGGGGGAGGGTTGCGCGCTGTGGATGAATCTCAACCACTCGATTTCCACTCGCCTTATGGCTGTAGCAAAGGAGCAGCGGATCAGTACGTGCGTGATTACAGCCGCATCTACGGTCTCAAGACCGTCGTGTTCCGGCAATCATGCATCTACGGCACTCGGCAACTCGGCATTGAAGATCAGGGTTGGGTCGCGTGGTTCATGATTGCGGCGATGTTCAGGCGGTCGGTGACGCTTTATGGTAACGGCAAACAAGTGCGCGATCTTCTGTTCGTCGATGATCTGATCGAAGCGTACGTTCAGGCGATTGCCCACATCGATAAGTGCTCGGGGCAAGCCTATAATCTCGGAGGAGGATCCGAGAATGCATTATCACTCTTGGAATTCTTCGCGATTCTCGAAAAGGACTTCGGGCAGAAATTATCTCCGGCGCACTCTCCGGAACGCCCGGGAGACCAGCCGATCTTTATTGCGGATAATGGGAAATTTGCGGCGGATACGGGATGGAAGGCGCAGACGCCCGTACGAGAGGGATTGAAGAAGTTGAATGATTGGTTACAGGAGAATAGGGAGATGCTGGAGAAGTTTTATGGAGTGTGATTGACCAATGGAGAAATTCTCGGGTCATATTTGTGGAACTGTATTAATACAGTAATACATACAACAGGATCTCATCATCAGGAATTTTTATGTACATACGACAAAAACTCCTCCAACTCCCCCCACATTCCATACATCTCGATTTCTCTACTGTGCCCGTAGAGATGAAAGAACGGCTGGTTCGTCTCCTTCGAGTACCCATACAAATATTTTGCGAGCGCCATCCACGACCCCATCGCGCTATGCGGCGTTTTCAATCTCTGTAAGCGCAAATAACGGGCTCGTAGCGGTCCGAGAGGGTCGAGCACTTTCCAGCTCAACTGCAAACGCCTGCGATATGGGAAGGGGAAGATTTGTAAGGTGATCGGCTGTAGAAAAGGATCGGGTGCAGAAAATTCCAGATCTTTCGTCGTACGCGCTCCAGTGAATCCCGATTCTTTTACTAGATCGCGTATCTGCGGATTCACCGCTCCATAGGGATAGCAGAACATTGTGCATGGTTTGCCGGTCACTTCTTCCACCCATTGTTTACTTCCACGAATTTCTTCGGTCGCACGTTCTTTGGAGATCAGCGTCAAATGAGGATGCGAAAGAGAGTGTGCGCCGATGGTGTGACGGTGAGAAAGATCCTGGATCTGTTTTTCGGTCATCATCTCCGCACTGTGCTGGGCATGGGGACAGATATAGAAGGTTCCCTTTGTGTTATACCGATCAAGGAGATCTGCGACCTTGAGGTCGAGAACATAGCCGTCGTCCCAGGAAGTGAGGAATTGCATAGCAGTGCATCAAGTATTACGTATGATGTATTACGTATTAAGTATAGATATACATGATACTTCATACATAATACGTAATACTTACGCAGTCTTATGAAAAAGAGAGCGATCATTACGGGCATTACAGGGCAAGATGGCTCGTACCTGGCAGAGCTCCTTATCCAGAAAGACTACGAAGTCCATGGAGTGGTTCGTCGCGCTTCTACCTTCAACCGTGGACGCATTGATCATCTCTGTTCCGATGTGGGGCATCCGGATGCTGCTATTTACCTGCACTACGGTGATCTCGGCGACAGCAACTCGCTCCTGCGTATTCTGAGTGATGTGAAACCCGACGAAATCTATAATCTCGCCGCGCAAAGTCACGTCGGCGTGAGCTTTGATATGCCGGAATACACAGGAGACATCACTGCGCTCGGAACGACACGTCTTCTCGAAGCGCTGCGCACGAGCAAACTTCCTGCGAAGTTTTATCAAGCCAGCAGCTCCGAGCTCTACGGGAAGACAACGAGTCCTATGCAAAACGAGGAAACGCCGTTTTATCCGCGGAGTCCCTATGGGTGTGCGAAGGCGTACGCGTACTACCTCACGAGAAACTATCGCGAGAGTTACGGCATGTATGCGGTGAACGGCATTCTCTTCAATCATGAATCCCCTCGTCGCGGAGAGAACTTCGTTACGCGCAAAATCACCCTGAGTCTCGCAAACATTCTCGCGGGCAAACAGGAGTGTCTCTATCTGGGAAATCTCGAAGCGAAACGCGATTGGGGATACGCTCCCGAATTTGTCGAGGGCATGTGGAAGATCATGCAGCAGCCGGAGCCGGAGGATTACGTACTCGCGACCGGTCGCACGGCATCGGTTCGTGATTTCCTGGAGCTGTGCATGAAGCACTTGCATATCCGCTACGAGAGAAAAGGATCCGGCAAAGACGAAACGTACACCGATACGAAAACAGGAAGGACCATCGTTGCGCTCGATCCGCTGTATCACCGCCCTGCGGAAGTGGATTTCTTGCTCGGGGATGCATCGAAAGCGAAGAGAAAGCTGGGATGGGAGGCGAAGACGACCATCGAAGAATTAGCGAGGATCATGTTGGAGGCGGATTGTAGGGAGCAGGGGATCTCTCTCTGAGACAAAGTTGCAAGTTGCAGGTTGCAAAATCGCTTTTCTGCAACTTGCAACCTGCAACCAAAAACAAGTCTCGTGCTACTCTTTTCTCCGATGCGCCGAAAAGCGGCAATCATCGGAGGGATAGCTGCACTGGTCGTTGTCCAGCTTCTTATTCTGTCGGGATATGCAGTCGTTCTCCTGCGTACGGAGCTTGCGACGATTCCTTCCGCGGAAACATCAAGCAGGCTTTCTCCGTTTCTGGAGTTTGGTCGAACAGTTGATCGGTGGGTTAGTGCATTTTACAAGGGACCAACGCCCGAAGAGACATTGCCGCAGTACGCATTGGATATTTCTCCTGATCAGTGGGGTCGATTATTGCAAAGCCTTCCCACGCCGGAGACCGCATTTAACGAAGATCTTGCGCCGTGGGTTCCTGCAGTATTTTCTGCCGAAGGAAAGCAGTGGGAAGTACATGTACGTGTGCATGGGGAAACCCCTGCGCATTGGTTGTGGCCAAAAAAATCCTATGAAGTGCGCTTTGCCGATGATGCTCCGTTTCACGGAATGCGGCAGCTGCAACTTCTTCTACCTGAGGAACGCGAATGGGTGAATGATCTCCTCCGGATGCGCCGCAGCCGCATGATGGGGCTCGTGCATCCCGAAGTTTCTTTCATTGATCTCCACCTCAACGGTCGCGGACCGATGATTTATCTGAGCAGCGAAGGATGGTCGGAAGATTCAGCGAAGCGTCAGGGGAGGGGTGGTGATGTCGCGCTCTACAGGATTTCTCTGCAAGGAGCAGGATCCGAATCGTTACCGGATGCGGCTTATTGGGAAAGGTCGGGGTCTTCCGAAGTTCGCGCTTCTGATGATGCACTGGGACTCCTCATAGAACTTTCCCGTCCAGGAGCAGAAACTGATCCGGATTATCTGACAAAACTCAGCCAGGTGATGGATCTCGACCGGCTTTCCTCGTATATGGCATTGCGGTTGCTGATGGGCAATCCCGTTGCCCGTGCGGATGAAATGCGACTGCTTTACCGCAGTGTCAACGGACGTTTTGAACCGGTGCCGTGGAATATCGCCCTCAGCGAACCGCGATCAATTCTGGCACCAGCGGGTATCCCTCTTCTCGATGCCGCATCGCGCGTGCCAGCACTTCGCAGTCGTGCACAGGCACAACTCCAGGAATATCTCCAAATCGAAGCCAGCACCGATCTGCAATCTTTTCAGACAACCCGTAGAAATATCGAGGCGCCGTTCTACAGCGATCAGTGGAAACTGCCGAGCAACCGCATCGTCCGTAATGCACTCAATACTCAACAGGATCTATTGAAAAAAAGCCTTGATGCTATCCGCGCGCAATTGGCCTCGGCCGAAGTGCTGATCAACGAACGCATTCCCGCAGAGGAAAGCGAAGTACTGCTCGTTATCGACGCCAATGCCCGCGGTCCGGTTGCAGGTCTGCTTTCTTCGATCACCTTTCCGCCACGGTACGCAGAGATTCTTTCGAGCGGTCAGATTCACGTGTTTCGCGATACCGGTGATGGAGTCTACGGAGAAGGAGATTTGCCTATCCCTATGATCGCTTCCGGAAGCACGCTGCAATTTTTGGAAGGTCAGGAGCGGCTTCTGTGGCCGGGCAATCCTGCGGTTACTTCCGAAGGTGAACTGCTGCGTCCGCCGCACCGCCGGCACAGGTTCTTCCTCGTCGGAACGCCGGCGATGCCTCGTATCACGATGGACGCGCTGCCTCTGCCGGTGGGCATCGGCAATGCGGTGACCGGCGGAGACGGACAAGTACTCGGCACGGCTCTCGTCGATGATCGCGTGTACGGGACGATATTGCCCCTACAGATGAAACGCCCGGAATTCCTCAGTCGTAATCCGCAATTTACCGCTCAAGGGAGCAGTGGCGTGCTGCTCAAGGGTTCCGTGACGCTCGAGGGCACCATTGCGATCCCGACGGGAATCTCCTTGCATGTCGCGCCGGGAACGCAGATGCGAATGGGCAGCGGTGCGATACTTCTTTCCTACGGATCCGTGACGATGCTCGGGGAAGAGGCTCTGCCGATTCGCATTCTTCCTGCAAAGGAAGGTGTCACATGGGGAACCATCGCCGTTATCGATGCCTCTGAACCGAGCGACCTGCATTTTGTGACAGTTGTTGGAGGAAGAGGAGGAAGAGCGGGCGGAAAGAAACTCCCAGGTTCTATTACGCTTGCGGGAAGCCCCGGCAGTATTACCAACGTGACCGTCGATCATGCGGAGGGGGATAGCGCGATTGCTCTCTCACAGATATTTGTCGATATGCGCGATACGGTGATCCGCGGGAGTGCGGGCAGGGGAGTGCTCGTGGAGTCTGCCCTCGCCGGTCGCATGGAATCCGTGGCGGTCTCTACATCTTCCGGTCATGCGATTGATCTTCGCGGTTCCCCGATTGTCATCCGTAATGTTGTCGTAGAGGGATCCTCGTCAGCCTGCATTCATGTCGCCGATCGCTCTGCACCATTGATCGAGGATTCACGATTACAGGGATGCGCAGTGGGAATTCTTTCTGAAGATGGCGGGCATGTGGTTGCCAAGAATGTCACGTTAGTCGGAAATCAGATCGGATTTTCTGCGGGTGGCGGTTCTCCCGCATTCGGTCCTGGATCCATCGTCGCGAATGGAACGGTGTTTGTGGATAATGGGGAAGAGATGCAGGAAGAGAGTGGGGGAGTGGTGGCGGTGGAGTGATATTTCACATTCTCTGGTATTACCTCCTCCCTCCGGCTCCCTCCTCCTTCGGAGGAGAGAGAGCTTTGTTTCAAGAGTGAATAAGTATGGTTTTCCTTGTTGCATGCAGACAACACACAGCACACATTCCCCTCCTCCGAAGGAGGAGGGGGTAGGGGAGGAGGTTATTACAACGCCAGATATTTTCTCCCCGCTTTCGCAATCGCCTTTCCATCCAACACTGATTTCAAATCGTAGATCAATCCTCCGTTTTTTGTCGCTCCGAGTAGTCCTTCGGTTCCGAGTGCGAGATATTCCTTGTGCGGCACGAGGAGAACGATCGCGTCATACGGTCCTTCTTCCAGTGTTCCCGGCTTCCATCCGTTGCGTTTAATTGTCGCAGATGACATGTACGGGTCGTGCACCAACACCGCGTGTGCTTCTTTTTCCAGGGTACGAATAACATCGCCAGATTTACTGTTTCGAGTATCTGGCACATCTTCTTTAAATGTGAGTCCAAGGACCAATATCCGTTTCTCGCTTGCCCCTATGGCGTCTTGAACTTGCTTTGCAACGAACTGCGCCATGCCCTCATTCACTGCGCGCCCTGCAGTGATCACTTGAGTATTCATACCGATCGACCTTGCCTTTTCCACAAGATAGTACGGATCTACGCCGATGCAGTGCCCTCCGACGAGACCGGGGGTGAAGCGGAGAAAGTTCCATTTCGTTGATGCCGCGTCGAGCACGTCCTTGCTTGCGATGCCTATTTTACCGCAGAGCATTGCGATCTCGTTGATATAGCCGATGTTCAAATCACGCTGGGCATTCTCAATCGCCTTCGCCATTTCCGCGACTTTGATATTCGGCGCTTTGTGGATGCCCGCCTTCACCACTGATCCATAAAGCGTGGCGAGCGTTTCAAGCACTTCCGGCGTTTGTCCGGAGACAACTTTTACGATCGTATGCAGTCGGTGTTTCTTATCTCCGGGGTTGATGCGCTCCGGGCTGTATCCAAGGAAGAAATCTTTGCCGCACCTCATCCCAGAGACCTTCTCCAAAATCGGACCGCAGATTTCTTCGGTGGTTCCCGGCCAGACGGTAGATTCAAAGACGACGATTGTGCCACTTTTCATATTCTCCCCGACAGTCTTCGAGCCCGCCTTGAGGATCGAGATATTCGGTTTGTTCCGTTCGTCGACTGGGGTCGGAAGCGCGACAATCACGATAGCCGCTTCAGCAATGATCTTTGGGTCACTGCTCAGGCGCATCTCCACTTCTTTCAATTCCTTCGCATTCAATTCCTTCGTTCGGTCTTGTCCCGCCTGCAATTCGCCGATGCGCCCAGCATCAATGTCGTATCCGATAGTGGGATAGCCTTTTTTTGCAAATCCGTGAGCGAGGGGAAGTCCCACGTAGCCGAGACCAACGATACAGACGGTCGGGAGTGGTTTCATAGGAAGAGTGTAGGGGAGGGGCAGGAAGGTAAGAAAGGGCAGGAAAGGCAGAAAGGGCAGAAACGTTTTTGCCTTTCTAAGCTTTCCTGCCTAGAGTTTCCCGCGTGCGTCACCTTGTTTTCGGTCGGACCCAATCCGCTCATGTGCAGTTCTTCCGCTATTTTTTCGTCGGTGGCAGCTCAGCCGTTGTCGATCTCGTCGCATACACAATCCTCGTCACCGCGTTCGATCTGCACTATGCAATCGCCGCGTTTGTGGGATATATGCTCGGGCTCGTCTGGAATCATCTTCTCAGCGTGCTTTGGGTCTTTAAGGCAAGCAAGCACGTACGGCACAAGGAGCTTCTGATTGTCTTTGGCATTGCCGTCGGAGGTCTTCTTTGGACGTGGCTTCTTCTCTATATCATGATCGACATCTTGGGAATGCATGAAGTCGTAGCGAAGATGGTTTCGCAGGTGCTGGTACTCCTATGGAATTTTGGCATGCGAAAAATCTACGTATTTCATTAAAACCTGTAAGCTTTTCCTGTGGTCAAGATCGCCATCATCGCCGGAGCCGGTCCCGCGGGATTAACTGCTGCGTATGAATTGCTCAAGCGTACGGATGTTCATCCGATCGTTCTGGAATCGACGCAGGCAATCGGAGGTATAGCGCAGACGTTCAACTACAAAGGCAATCGCATCGACATTGGAGGGCACAGGTTTTTCTCAAAGAGCAAGCGCGTGATGGATTGGTGGTTCAACATTCTGCCACGTCAGGGGGCACCTTCGGCAGACGATATTGAGAAGGGACATGAGGTGGATTTGGCGGCGGAGGCGATCGTCGGATATCTTTGCAAAGATTGCATTCCGGAAGAGTTGCAGGTTGCAGGTTGCAGGTTACAAAAAAGCGATTCTGCAACCTGCAACTTGCAACAAGTGGTTTTTCCAGCTCCTGATCCCGAAAAGACCGATCTTGTCATGCTCCAGCGCCCGCGTCTGAGTCGCATTTACTATCATAAGAATTTCTTTCCGTATCCCATCGGGATTACCTTCACAGTTGCGAGACGATTGGGTGTGTTTAACACTATGCTCATTGGCTTCAGCTATATCAAATCCCATTTTTTCCCTCTAAAGGATGAAACCTACCTCGACGCATTCTTCATCAATCGTTTTGGTCGGCGACTCTATGAAACCTTTTTCAAGGATTACACTGAGAAGGTCTGGGGAGTTCCCTGCAATCAAATTCGTGCGGACTGGGGAGCGCAACGGATCAAGGGATTATCGCTGAAACGAGCCGTGGTTCATGCTGTAAAAGATCTTCTCACGAGTAATTTTACAAAAGCCCAGGAGGAACGCGAGACGAGTCTCATTACCCGATTTTTCTATCCTAAGTTCGGTCCGGGACAGATGTGGGAGACGGTGACGGAGCAGATACGGGCGTGCGGGGGAGAAGTACGTATCAAGAGAAGAGTAGTTGGTCTTCGATGGGAAGAAGGGCGCAAGGACACAAGGGCGCAAGGGCGCAATACTTCCAATATTGTCTCTGTTACTGTTGAAAATGTAGAAACCGGCGAAACAGAAGAAATACCGTGTGATTATTTCTTCTCCACAATGCCGATAAGGCATCTGGTGACGATGATGCATCCGAAGCCGAATGATCGGGTGTGCGAAGTTGCCGAGGGATTGGTTTATCGCGATTTTTTGACGGTTGGATTGCTCCTCAAACAATTGCACGTGCAGGAAACAGGGAAGAAGCCTGCATCAACAGTGCCCGACAACTGGATTTACGTACAAGATGGTGGCGTGCATGTCGGGCGCATTCAGATTTTCAATAATTGGAGCCCCTACATGGTCGCGGACCGCAAGAATTCCGTCTGGATCGGGCTCGAGTACTTTGTGAACGAAGGGGACAAGCTCTGGGTCATGCCCGACAAGGATCTCATTGATCTCGGGGTAGGGGAGATGGAGAAGATTGGCTTTGCCCAAAAAGCGGACATCCTCGATGCCTGCGTGCTCCGGATGCCCAAGGCGTATCCTGCGTACTTCGGTAGCTACGATCAACTCGACGTCGTGCGGGACTTCACGCTCACCATTCCCAATCTCTATCTCATTGGTCGCAACGGCATGCATCGCTATAATAATCAGGATCACAGCATGCTCACAGCGATGACGGCGGTGGATAATATTGTCGCTGGATCATCGGATAATCTTAATGTCTGGAATGTGAATGCTGATCGGGTGTATCACGAGGAGAAAGGACAGAGTGAGGTCGGCGAAGAAGACCGTAAAAGAGCTACATAACGTATCGAGAGCAAAATTTACCGCGGTGTATTCTCGCATCTGTTCGCTCCCGCACTCCAACGGCAGCGCGCGAAGATATTGGCGCGCAACCCGTTTGTGCAGTTTGCCTGTGTGCGGATTGCTGAGCAGGTATATTTTTCCGAGCAGTACGGATAGCCAGTGTAATAGGGACCGCTGCGCGTCTTTCCGAAGACACACAAATCATTTTGCAGGCACTGCGCGGTATCCCGGATAGGGAGGCATCGATCCTGGTAGGTCGCCGCGATACAGACCGCCCCATTCCAGATACATAAATTGCCGTTGGTATCGCGATTGCCGCATTCCTGTTGATTCATCTGATTGCAGCGCTTCGGCGCCCCTGGGCCGTTGCGGGAGAAATCGTCTGCGCACGTTTGTCCCACCACTTTGCATGGTTTGTAGTTGGACGGAATAAAGGACGGGCAAGTGCTGCGGTTGTATTCGTAGCAGCGGATTTTGTCGATGCATCCGCGCGCGAGATCCCAGAGTTTGTTGACGTTCTGCAGACAGCGGTCGCGGGTCATCGTTTCGAATCTGCACTGTGCGTCGCAACCATCATTACTTACGGCATTTCCGTCATCACATTGCTCGACGCCGGCGCGCGCGACTCCATCACCACAGCGGGCGTTTCTACACGTTCGCGTGCAGGCATCGGTTGCCGTCGTATTCCCGTCATCACATTCTTCACCCGGCTGAATGAATCTATCTCCGCATGCAGCTCGCTTGCAGGTAGTCGTGCATGCATCGGTATTTACCTGGTTGCCGTCGTCGCATTCTTCCGTTCCTGTGCGTGTGAGACTGTCACCGCAGACAGCCAGGCGACAGTTTCTTGTACACCTTCCTGTATCCGTCATCGCGCCCTCGTCACATTGCTCACCAACCTGAACGATGGCATCGCCGCAGATGGGAGTCGCACTGCATACATGACCGAAGGATGCATAATCGAGACCTGCTCCGAATGCAAAAAGCTTACTGCGCTCTTCGGATGTGAGTGTCCGCTTCCAGAGACTGATCGAGTCCACAGATCCTCCATACTGCGGTTGACCGGCAACAGCACCGATTTTCATGGGCTGCGTTCTATCTCCTATTCCTCCGTTCCATGATGCGGTCACAGCAGGGTTCCACTGCAGATCAGACCTGCCCGTTTGGATACCGATGGTCTGTGTCTGCGGATCCATCCATACCGTCAGGAGCGAGTATTTGTATGTCCCATTGATGGGCGTGATTGGTGTTGATACTGTTTGGCTTTGCGCGCCGTTCATGACGGTAAAGATAACATTGCTATTCGTCATGGCGATCTTAAATTCTCCTGGCTTCTCCGCGATTCCCTGTGCGTACGACTGGTTGTTCATTCGTAGAGAAGGATAGATCCACAGCGCGAAGGTGAATCCGCTTGTACGAGTATCTCCGAGTGACAGTAGAGGGGATTCCGCGCGAAGGCGCTCACCGGAGTAGCTTGTTTCGAGACCGAGCCCCAGATTGATCTGTCCAGGCCCTGTCCCAATGCCGTTTGCCGCGTCGCTTGTTTCTTCGATGAGAGAGATCGATCCGTGGCTATCTTTGTGCGACCGTGGGTGAAACTGAGCACCGCTGGTCATCGGTTCATCAAGTTTCCAGTGACTCACCAGACGATTGAGAAGACAAGTTCCCTGCGGAAGAGGAGTGCACACACTGGGGGTACCGTTACAAGTGAAGCCGAATTCCAGTCCACATGCCGCAGAACATCCGTCACCACCCGTGAAATTCCGGTCATCGCATGTTTCGCCGGAATTCAGTGTTCCATTACCACACATCCGTACGCAGGTACTCAGTGTTTCCCCAGTGCAGCTGAATCCCGGTTCCACGGTACACAGAGCAGAGCAGCCATCTCCGGCGATGATATTTTGATCGTCACATTGTTCGGAAGGGCGCCTGATACCGTCGCCGCATCGTGCGGATTGGCAGACATTTGTACAGGTGTCGGTATTCACCTGGTTTCCGTCATCACACTGTTCTCCGCCTTGAACGATACCGTCGCCGCAGCCCAAGCGCCGACAATCGTTACTACAAGAGTCACTAGTATCTCGATTACCATCATCACACTGCTCATTGCTTTCCATAGCTCCATTGCCACACACTGCATTGCTACTTGGAACAGTGGCTGAAAATGCCAATCCTCCCCCGATCATCCAAAGACGATCGTGAAAAGAAAGAAGCTGGTGATTGGCAATGGGTTTTTGACATGGTGATGTGGCTGTTTTCCCCCAGTTCCTGCCATCGACTGAAGACAATATCACCTTGAAACAGTTGGGGCTCCTCATCGTGGCATTCGGATCATTCGCATTGCCGATAGCGAAAAGATATCCCCCATGTGCCACGAGCTGACCGGGGTTCACCACATAGCGCCCCGTACTGAGCCAGGAAGGAAAAATGCTCGCAGACTGCCAGCTCGTTCCATTTGTGGAGGTGGAGATCATGCGTCCGCTGATTCCCCATAAGGCATTTTGGAATGTGGTGATCGATCCGCCGTACCAGGAAGCAAGATGGGTCCATTGAGCTGAGGCATTTGCCAGACCGTATGTCTTGCGGAGACCCGTCGCTGAACTTGTCGGAGCAAAAAGCGTTCCATTGTATATGTAGATGGGGGCATTGTATGCGATGGCGGTAGTGGGGAGAGTTGGTCCCGGCAACCAGATTATTCCGTCGGAAGAGTGATATGTCGTCTTGTAGTAGCAGTTCTGTCCGCAGCCCGCACCCCCGATCACCCACAACTCTCCATTCCATTCGATTGCTGATGCTCCGTAGACTTTATAGGGCAGTGTGCCTATCTGCGGCCACGTTGCTCCATCCGCTGATGCAAATACTTTGTCTGAGATGCCGGCTCCCGGTGCTGTGCCGCCAATAATCCACATCTTCCCAAGTGCAACGGTAGCGGCGAATTCCCCTCCGGTCGTAGGCAAACTTGGTTCTGGATTCCAAGACAGGGAAAGCCCTGCGGGGGCATTCTCCCTTACACATACACTGTTGCATCCGTCACCGTCTGCTGTGTTGCCGTCTTCACACTCTTCGTAATTGGAAAGACTGCGATCACCACACGTAAACGTCCAGCGGCAGCTTGCACATGCGTCCCGGGCGTCATAATTGCCATCGTCACACTGCTCCGGTGCAACGGTAATACTGTCCCCGCAGCTTTGGGCGACTTGCCCCGTAGCGGCACTGTGCCATAAACGTACGGAAACCGATGCGACGAGCGTGAGACCGACGATGGTGATCGTGCTGACCGGACGTTTGAAACACGCGTTGTGTGCGGTTTTCATGTGGATAGTGGAAAAGGATGTGTGTGATGAGCATGGGGAGAGCGTCACCCATGAATATACTATTATATCATAAAAACGTATATTAACAAATATCTGCAAACCACGCTGAAAAACTGTGTATGTGCCTTATACCGCTCCACGTCTTTTTTACCACTGCTGTAAACTGGGAACTGCTTCGGACATGGCTTCAGAATTTTTTAGTGTCAATTGTGTGTTATGAGAGCCGAATCTCCAAAAAGTTCTGGGATAATATCTTCCACCATATAAGTGCCTTGACCTGTGTAGGGCACATGAAATTGTCCGCCGAGTGATGAAACAGTTGTTTGTGGATCCCAACCTGCAGTCTGTAATTTCTGCTCAATGATTGATTCCAATGCAAATCGCGCAACAACATCTGTCTGAAAATTTTGGAAATCCACCTTTCTTCCAACAAGAATTTCTAATTGATCACGTATAGATGATCGTGCGTCAAAAAATTCTGTGACATACCCGGGACTTTCCTGTCCTTGCCATGTCATCGTTCCTCTTCCATCTTCGCCAGGAGTTATTGCTGCTTGTTCCAATTGCCATGCGAGTACGGCATTTTCTCCTCTAACCTGATCCGCTACGAAAGCATATGAAGCGCGAATGTGATTACGTAACATGCCTGGTTGCATGGAAGCAGGAGATACAATCTGGTTTCCCATCAGTGGATAGTGCAATGTAAATCTCGTATCTGGCTTCGCAATTCGCTGTTTTCCAAATTGGAAAAGATATGCCGCATTACTCTCCGCGTGTGTTGTCGCAAGACTGGTAATTGTCGCTTCCTTTTTTTGGTTGGCAATGAGAGTCTCAATCAACAATGAAGCTTCGATGTCTCCACCTGAGGAGTTGATGAGAAGGAGGATATCCCATCGATTGTGGCTAACTTCTTCTGCAACTGCTTCCAGGTGTGCCATTCGAGCAGCCTCTCTGTATAAGGAAATTTGATTCGCAGTCTGGTTCTCATCAACTTCATTTACATTTTTAATGAGTCGTCGTACATCCCCGCTTGCTTCTTGCATCGCTAGTAGGGGCAGCGCACCCGGGATGGTTTGTATTGCATCATTCGTATAATTCAATATTTCAAAATGCGTGTGTTGTCTGGCAGCATTTCGCATGTCGGTGGTCTCTGCATTGACGAAGTTATTGAATGCGAAGGTGAGTCGGCCCCTTGCCGCAGTGGAGCGTTCCATAGGGGTAATACTATCCATAAAGCAAATTTAAATTTATTTTTCAAATTTGTCAAGTATCTTCCCATTTGTTTCATTAAGCCATTAATACATTTTTTTTGATACCACTCCACCGCCCTCTTCACTCCCTCCCCAAACGGTACTTTTGGATCAAACCCAAAGGCTTTCTTCGCCTTCGAAATATCCGCTATGTAGCGGATCACTTTCATTTTCTTCTTCTCCTAAATCCCCAACCTTTCTCTGCCATATGTCCTGGAAAAGTTTGAGCAATATCAGTGCAAGGACTTGTATCACCTGGTTTCTTTGGTATTTTTTCATCAAAAATCTTTTGCAGTTCCTGAAGCCCCTCATTATGCAATGCTGTCACTGCCTGTCGCATTGTCGCATCTGCAACGACATTCGCAAATTGCGGATCAATGAATGCAGTATCAATATCTTCAGTCGGAAGATTGTTGGTCATAAGGTTTAGTTATGAAAGTACAGGATTCAAGGTTTTCTCCAAGTTCGGTTTTCTAGGAGTGGTGCCAAAAATGCGTCGATGTCCGCAGTTCTGATCTCCAAATCATCCTCTCGATCCTTATCTATAATATTATTATAATTCATTTATTATATTTGTCAAATTGCTCTATGCTCCATTTCTAACAACAGAAACTTCTGTTCTATGTATGTTTGGCATACCACTCCACCGTCTTCTTCACTCCTTCTGCAAACGGTGTTTTGGGATCATATCCGAAGGCCTTCTTCGCCTTTGAAATATCCGCCACATACCGGATGACTTCTCCCGTTCGCGACTCCCCAAGTTCAATTTTCGACTTCGATCCCGTGAGTTCGATGATCATCTCCGCGAGTCGCAGGATTGTCGTGCCTTCGCTAAATGCGAGGTTATAGGTGTCATTTTTCACAGCATCGAATTTTTCAAGTGCCTTGATCACGCCGGAGACGGCGTCGTCGATGTAGGTGAAGTCGAGACATTTGTCTTTGCCGAAGATTTTCAGCGTTTCATTCTTGCGCGCCTGACGGATGAAGAGGGGCACGACGCGGACGGAATCGTCGTAGGCGCCGTATACATTACTAAAGCGGATGATCACATGATCAATTCCGTAGCAGCGTGTGTAGGCATGAACGAGCGCTTCGCCGCCGACTTTGCTTGCGGTGTAGGGGCTCTCGCAGTTTTCGACGCGCACCAAGTCCTCTGTGAGTCTGTCGACCTGGATATTGCCATATCCTTCACGAGAACCAGCGAAGAAGAATTTTTTGATACCATTGTTGCGTGCGAATTCCAGCGTATTAAAAAGCGTGATGAAATTATCCAGCGCACGTGGAGGATCTTCCACAAGTTCATAGACGCGGGCATTGGCGCCGAGGTGGATGATCACGTCAGCTGTGAGCTGTGAGCTATGCGCTATGAGAGCTTCTCTGTCCCGGAGGTCGAGGATCGTGGTGATTTTTTGCACAGCCGGCTGCCATTTATTGGGTACCCAGTCGACACCGGCAACGTCGTAGCCTTTTTGCAGGAGCGTTTCGCAGAGGCGGGTGCCAATCGTTCCTGATGAACCAGTGACCAAGATTTTCATCCCACATACCGTAGCGGAGGTTTAGGAACCTCCGCTACGGGATTATGGTTTTTTCATAGAGACGCACTGCCAGTGCGTCTCTACAATGTCATGGCATGCTCTCCCTCATTCTCCCCACATTCAACGAAGCGGAAAATCTGCCGGAACTTCTCCCGAAGATCCGTGCTGCTCTTTCACATGTTCCCCATGAGATCATCGTTGTCGACGACGACTCTCCGGATGGCACATGGAAAGTAGCGCAAGAGCTTTCGCAGCAGCTTGGCGATGTTCATGTCATCCGTCGCATGGGTCGCAGAGGTCTTTCTTCCGCGGTCATCGAGGGGTTTCTCGCAGCGAAGGGCGATGTGCTTGCGGTCATGGATGCCGATGGGCAGCATGACACGGGACTGCTACAAAAACTTCATGGTGCGGTGAAGCAGCGGTCCGGCATTGCCATCGGGTCACGCTATGTTTCCGGGGGGAGTGTGGGAGAGTGGGATGAGCGTCGGTACATGCTCAGCCGGATCGCGACAAAGATGGCGCTTTCTCTTTGCGCTGTGAAAGCCAAAGATCCCATGAGTGGTTTTTTCGCGATTGACCGCAAGGCATTTGAAGAAGTTCTTCCGCGGCTCAATCCCAAAGGCTTCAAAATTCTTCTTGATCTCCTCGTGCATGTTCCGAAGACGACGCATGTTTCCGAATTGCCGTTCACGTTTGCCACGCGTCGGCATGGGGAAAGCAAGCTCTCGCGCAGAGTGCAGCTGGAATTTCTGGAATACCTCTATGACGTGAGTCTCGGAAACTGGATCCCGCTCACGTTCGTGAAGTACTGCATTGTGGGAGGTC
>MFXW01000046.1 GCA_001787585.1 Candidatus Peribacteria bacterium RIFCSPHIGHO2_02_FULL_53_20 | reverse complement strand
GAGAATTGCTCTGATCGCTGGAGCAAAGGTATACGGACTTACGCCCATGGAGAGGAGGCGGGGAATCGCCTCGATGGCGGAATTCGTGTGCAGTGTTGCTAGAACAAGGTGCCCCGTGAGCGACGCATCTACCGCGGTCTGTGCGGTTTCCAGATCGCGGATTTCCCCCAGAAGAATAATGTTCGGGTCATGACGGAGAATGGACCGGAGTCCAGAAGAGAACGTGTATTCGTGTTCAGGATCCACCTGGCTCTGTACGATGCCCTTCAATTCATATTCAATAGGATCCTCGAGTGTGATGATGTTGCGCTGCGTTCCTACAACGGTATTGAGCAGTGCGTAGAGCGTCGTCGTCTTTCCAGATCCCGTAGGGCCGGTGATGAGAATCAGACCGTTCGGGAGCTTGACGAGTTCCTGAAGAGCTTGATGAATCTCCTCCGGAAACCCGAGCTGCGTGAGAGGGACGATGCCGCGTACCGGATCAAGCAAACGCAGTGTGTACGTTTCCCCGAAGCGTGAGGGAATGCTTGCGACACGAACATTCACCATGCGATCCGGCGCTTGAAATGTGTATTGGCCGTCTTGGGGGACATTGGTGAGGTTGAGCTTGAGTTTGCTCATGAATTTCACTCTGCGGACAAAATCCTCGTACGTGGCATGCGGAATGGATGTCAGAAGGCTGAGCATGCCGTGCAGACGCACTTCGACGCGGACCTGTTCTTTCTCGGGGCTTGTATGAATGTCGGATACGCCCTGTTCCGTACTCCACTGCTCGAGTGCATGGAGGAGATCGGTGCCATTGAGGGATGTCCAGTTCGGTATGGGCATTTCCACATATTATAGCACAAATCAGCAATATTCGTTATTCTATTCCCCGTGTCCCCCGCCCGATCCGCGGCTGTTTTTGAGGCTCACCGCAAGCGCTCGTTTGAGCGACGGATGATGATCGTGCACCTCGTGCTCGGGGTCTGTGCCCTCATCGTCGTCGCGCGCCTCATTGAGCTGCAAGTCATTAAAGGGAAGGACTACCTTGATCTTGCACAGGCTCAGCACTTCGGAGGGGTAAAACTTCCGGCGAAGCGCGGCGAAGTGCTCTCCAGAAACGCGCGCACGGAAGAAACGAGTATCCTTGCGACCAATGCCACGCTCGATCTTGTGTACGTCGATCCGGTGATCACGGATGATCCGACGATGATCGCGGAAGCCCTTGCCGATGCGCTCGTGACCGAGGATGTGCATGCGGCTTGCGCGGGCGGTCAGCAGGCATGTCCGCGAGAACTCTTCACCTTCTACGGCGCAGCTTTCGATCCGCTGGAACGCGTACGTCGCCTGAATACTGGTGCGCTTCTCGAACCGATTCCGGATACCCTCTCGCTTCCCGTTTTGGCGGAGATCCCGGAAATCACTGAGGTGCGCAGGCAGTTTGCCCGCGCAATTGAAAATCGCATCCGCGAGAAGCGAGTGACCTTTGTGCCGATTCTCTACGGCGCTACGAAGGTGCAGATGCTGCAGGTGCAGGAGATGGCGATTTCGGGAGTCACCGTCGTCGAGGATGCGGAGCTCATTTACGCGAATCCCGAAGAAGTCCAGCAGCTGCAGATCCCATCAAGTGCCCGTAAACTCGCGGGACCGCTGGCATTAGATGAAGAGGTGCTTCGTGGGTATCTGCGGAGCCGCCCACTGCGCTACATCCCCGTCATGCGCCGCCTCACGCCGGAGATTTCGGGAAGGCTCCGCGAATTACAATTACAGTCCCTGGAGGAAACGCGGAAAAAGCGCAGGGAATCAGCCACGCGTGAGGCCGCCCAGCAAATCCAAGATCCCCTCCGGTGCATCGCACTGCTCCCTGAACACTGGCGCTTTTACCCCGATGGCACCGTTGCTTCGCATGTTGTGGGATTCCTCAACGCCACCGGCGAAGCACAGTACGGCATCGAGCGGACGTTCAATCCCCTTCTGCGCGGACAAGAAGGGCTCATCGCGACCGTGAGTGATCCGCAGGGGGGACAGATTCTCACCGCGGACCAGCGCATTGTCGATCCGAAAGACGGCTCTACGATTGTTTTGACGATTGACCGCTTTATACAGGAAAAAGTGGAGCAACTGCTCCAGGATGCCATCGGGCGTTTCGATGCCGAAAGCGCGCAGGCGATCGTCATGGATCCGTACACCGGTCGGATTCTGGCGATGGCCAATGCGCCGCTCTTCGACAGCAATAATTACGGCGACGTCTACGAGCGCGAGCCTCTCATCCTCGATGAAAGCAAACGCAAGGGGATCATCGTGGAGCTGTACCACCCCGAGAGCCGTGGGTTTGTTGTCCGTTCCTTCATCGATGATCTCTTCACGCCCGAAGGCAGAGGGACACTCAGCGAAGAGACGCGGAAAAAAATAGATGAACTCGAGGCGCTCTACGATCTCAAAGACATCGTCCGGTACTACCTGCTCATCGGCGAGCATCATCGCAGGGAAATCTTCCCGACCGAACGTGGCGATGTCTGGCTCAAGTACCGTAACAACGTCGGCGTCGGTGCGTATCTCAATCGCAATATTCAGGAAATCTACGAACCGGGGTCTGTGATGAAAGGCATCACCATGGCGATCGCGATTGATCAGGGGGAAGTCACTCCGGGCGACGTTTATGATGATGAAGGTCCCGTGAAAGTGGACGAATACACGATCAAGAACGCCTTGAACCGCTATTATGGCAAAGTGACGATGACAAACTGCCTCGAGCTCTCCATCAACACCTGCATGACCTCGGTTTCGGAAAAACTTGGCCGCAAACTTTTCCATCGTAATCTCGAGCGGTTCGGTTTCGGAAGAGTATCGGGTATCGAGCTGGAAGATGAGCTTCCCGGAGAAATGCTCCCCTGGCGCAAGTGGAGCAATGCATTGCTTTCAACGGCTGCCTACGGTCAGGGAATTTCTGCCACTCCTCTCCAAATGATCACGGGATATACCGCGCTCGCCAACGGCGGCAGGCTTATGCGTCCCACCATCATTGATAGCATCATCCACAGCGATGGCACGATCGAAAAATATTCTCCGCGCATGGTCGATCAGGTCATCACGCCGGAGACAAGTGATACCATTACCGCGATGCTCGTCAGTTCCATCAACGTGGGCTACGCCAAAGTCGCCAAGGTGAAGGGCTACCGCATGGCGGGAAAAACGGGAACATCGCAGATTGCCGGCCCCGGTGGAAAGTACGAAGCGGGCACGGGTTCCACGATCGCCACGTTCGCAGGATATGCTCCTGTGCCAAATCCAAAATTCCTGATCTTGGTAAAATTCGATCGACCGCGGAAAGACATTTACGGATCACAGACCGCAGGGCCGGTATTCCGGGAGATCGCGGCGTTTCTGTTTAAGTACTATGGGATACCGCCGAATGAGGGGTGATGCCGCATTATTTTACCGTCACGCTCTTCGCCAAATTCCTCGGCATATCCGGATCTTTCCCCCTCTGCACCGCAAGCTCATACGCCAGAATCTGAATCGGAATGATCGTCACGATCGGCTGCGCTGCCCCGGCGTCCGGGGTCTTTAACCATTCATCGAAAATTTCATGGCGCTTGGGGGCGATGCCAATGAGTAATGCACCGCGTGCTTTCAGTTCTGTCGCGTTATTGAGCATGTCACTCGTGACCTCGTCGTTTCCCAACAATGCGATGCACGGTGTCCCTGGTTCGATCAATGCAATCGGCCCGTGCTTGAGTTCGCTTCCGGCAAATCCTTCCGCGTGCATGTAACTCACTTCCTGAATCTTGATCGCGCTTTCGAGGGCCATCGGGTAATGCCAGCTTTTCCCGATGATGTAGAGATGTTCATGTCTTTTAATATTTCCCGCAATTGTTGCAATGCGCTCCACATACCTCGGATTCAACATATCGTTGATGAGTGCGCCGGTTTCGAGAAGCAGGGTCTTTCCGTCATGCAGTGCATTCTTGAGAGCATACGCTATCAGGAGCATCACGGACATCTGACCGGTCATGGCTTTGGTGCTCGCGACCGCGCGCTCTGGTCCCGCATTGATCCGCAGTGTGTAGTCGGCAGCGCGTGCCACGCTCGATCCTTCGACGTTTACAATTGCGAGTACTTTCGCGCCCTTGGATTTGGCGACGTTCATCGCTTCGAGCACATCGGCAGTCTCTCCACTCTGGCTGACGACAATCAGCAGACTCTCGGGGACGAGAAAGTGATGGTAGAGCTTGAACTCCCCTGCGGAGCAGACGTTGACGTGATGACCGGAGACAACCGAGAAAAAATACTCCGCGGCCATGCAGGCCTTGTGTGCTGTGCCGCAGCCGACGAGGAACGTGCCTTTGGCGTTTCGGATCGCCTGCGCAATCGTCATGATTTCCTCTTCGTCCTGGTTTGCCGCTCTGGCGATGCTCTCTTTCTGATCCATGATCTCCTTGAGCATGAAATGTGCGAAATCCCCTTTCTGCGCCTGTTCCACGGTCCAGGTGATCTGGATTTCGCGCTTTTGGCGTTCCTCCCCCGTTGCGATATCGCGGAACGTGATTTTCTTGCCGTCCGTTTCGACTATTTCTCCGTCATCGAGGTATTGAACGGTGCGAGTGTGTTCCATGAATGCGGGAATATCCGAAGCGATGTAGTAGCCGTCTTTCCCTACTCCGACAATCAACGGAGAACCCGTGCGCGCTGCGATGAGCATTCCCGACGCCTGGTGCAATGCAAGGATCGCATAGCGGCCATGGAACTGCAGACATGCATTGCGAAACGCATCCGGAAAACTTTTTCCGGATTTCATCTCCTCTTCGATCATATAAGGAATCACTTCAGTGTCCGTTTGCGAGACGAAGGTATACCCCTTGGTCTTGAGTGTCTCTTTCAGTTCTGCATAGTTTTCAATGATGCCGTTATGAACAACAGCGACAGTGCCGTCTCGGGAGAGATGCGGGTGGGCGTTTGCCGGCGTCACGCCTCCGTGCGTTGCCCAGCGGGTGTGGGCAAGGGCAAGACAGCAGGTTTCCGAAAAATCGTCGCTTGAGACCGTACTGATCTTCCCGATGTCCTTGCGGATGGTGATTCCCGCTTTGGTCGTACAAGCTACTCCCCAGGAATCGTACCCGCGGTACTCCAGATTCTTCAGACCCTCCACCACGATTTTCCCTCCGTCTTGCCGTTTTCCAGAGTACCCGAAGATGCCGCACATAGCGGAGAGAGTGTAGGGGTTTTCGGCTGTTTTGCAATGCTCTTAATATGGGTATGAGGTATCAAGTATTACGTATTATGTATGCGTCTTTATACCTCATACTTCATACTTCATACGTAATACTCATATCTTTACCTTTGACCCAGCGTTCCCTTTCGCTACACTGCCGCCCATGCCCATCACCTCCTCTGCCACCAAAGCCATGCGACAAGCGGCTGTACGCCGCGTACGCAGGCAGCCAGTGAAGACCACGATGAAGACGATGATCCGTAAAATCACGCTTGCAGCAAAAGAAGGAAAGGCAGCGGAAGTCCAGAAACTTCTGCCGCTCGCCTACAAAGCAATCGACATGGCGGCGAAGAAGAATCTGATCCACTGGAAGAATGCCGCACGGAAGAAAGCGGGAGTGGCGAAGCTGGCGGTGGTGAAAAAGTGAGTGGTTCATCGGTTTAGGGTTGAGCAGCAGATGAATGTTCAACTGTTGTATTGCTTTATTGTTCGCAAGCGAGAAACAAACCATCAACAATTTAGCAATACAACAATTCAGCACGTACACTTCTCTTATGCCACCCGCTTCGGGAAATCTTTTGGCCTTCGACATCGGCACGCGCCATACGGGAGTCGCCATTGCTTTTGCAGACTCAGACATGGCCGTTGCCAAAGACACCATGCACCATGCTTCACCTTCAGAGCTTTTGGAACACATCCGTGTCCTCATGGAACACCATCATGTGCACCATTGCGTTCTAGGATTACCCCGTCTCCCAGGGGGGGAGGAGGGTGAGCAAGCGTCATTTGTACGGTCTATCGGAGCTAAACTTGCACAAAATGGTCGAGAAGTTTCCTATATTGATGAGCGTTATACGACAACGAGAAACAGCCAATACGATGGAAATGCTGCTGCAGCTTGCACGATTCTCAACACATATCTTGATCAGAAGAGGAATTTGACATAGTTCAAATAATCATTAAGATTATATCCTTTACCTGCTCATTAGACAACTTTTGTGTACTAAAAACGACAGTGCAATAGCTTGTCAGTGAGTCGAGCTAAACCTGAATCTGATCTTTTGCTTCTGTCAATATTTTGGTATAACGAAGATTGTCT
>MFXW01000045.1 GCA_001787585.1 Candidatus Peribacteria bacterium RIFCSPHIGHO2_02_FULL_53_20 | reverse complement strand
GCAGTCAGCGCAACGCGGAAGTCGGATGGCGGGGCCCAAGCGACGGTCATAGGAATTGCAGCAGGAGCAGGGACCTGCGGCAAGGAGAGGGAAAAAGAGCTGATAGTTGCATTTCTCGCTTGAGAAAGGCAATGCCCGGCACACGAAGATGTTTTCAGAGGTACATGCTCTGCACTCAGTTTCGTTTTGGCGCAGTCAGCACAGTGAACGGAAGACACCAGCGTCACCGGTGTCATGGCAATTTCTTCATGTATGTCGTGCGTCTCCGATTCCATGGCGTACGCCATCGGCATCATCATGCAGAAATTTCCGATGAGTGCATGGAAGATGAATCCGGCCGAGAGCAATGCCTTGAGTCGCATAGAAGCAGCAGGATTGTAGCGTTCTGGGGGGACAGTGACTAGCGCTATCGGGGAATCCCGAAACTGCTTTTTGTACATAGGCGAAGAAATCCGCCCATCAGTCCAGATTTTATGCGTAAGAGTTCGTGTGTTCAAGAGTCTTCCGCTGTGCATGCACATTGAAGCGCACCATCGGGCCCTGACCATTGCGCAGAAGATGGAACGCGAAGAGTTCCCTCGTCGAGTGCAGAAACTGAGGCGCAGTTCGTCCACACACAGGCGTATGAGCCTGCATGACCGCATGTTTCCTCTTGGGGCCAATCTTCGCCGGCACGTGGCCCGCAAGTCCGCACAGATTCGTTGGCGGACACATCAGTTCAAGACTTCGATCATGGTTTGATTTCTTTCTCCCCACTTATGGATCTCCTTGGATTTCTTATCATCGGCATTCTCGCGGGTTGGACTGCGGGACTGCTCCTCAAAGGACGTGGATTCGGTCTTATTGGTGACATGATCATCGGCATCATCGGTGCTGTGATCGGCGGATTCCTCTTTCGTTCGTTGGGTTTCACTGCCTATGGAGTTATCGGGTCGTATGTGATGGCAGTGATCGGTGCTCTCGTTCTTCTCTTCTTCGTCGGGCTCATCAAGCGTACCGAAGTCTGAAATTTTCTCATTCTCCCCCCTTTTTATGGACAATGCTAATGCCAATTCCAGTTCGGGCGTCATCGTCGGCATCGTCGCTATCGTCGCGATTCTCCTCCTCGTCGCCATTGCGCTCAAAGTTTTCCAGCTTTATCCAGGCGACAAATCCGACAACACTCTGAAAATCGATATCAATACGAACATCCCCACGCAACAGAATCCCTCTTAGGGCACACCTCCGCGCAGCAGGTACCCTCACTCATCACGGGGGCTTGTTGCTAATGTAAAAGAATGCAGTTTTTGCTCGATTTGCGCTATTTTTCCGCTATTCTCGATTGTGATGACTCACAGCGCTCTGCTGCCAAAGGAATTCTCCGCACTCGGGCTGATCCCGAAGGTGCTCGATGTCCTCGGACGTTTGAAACTCACAGTTCCGACACCTATTCAACACCAAGCAATCCCTGTTGCGGTCCTCGGCAAAGACGTTATCGGTATCGCGCAGACGGGCACCGGAAAGACGTTTGCCTTCGGGCTTCCTCTATTACAGCGGCTTTCACAAGGTCATGGTCGGGCACTCATCGTTCTTCCCACGCGTGAACTGGCTGCCCAGGTGGACGAGGCACTCGCACCATTCTCCACAGCCCTCGGTATCCGTACCGCAGTCTTCGTCGGAGGAGCTCCGATGTTTCGCCAACGCGAAGCGCTTCGAAGGAACCCCCGCGTACTCATTGCCACTCCCGGTCGTCTCAATGATCACTTGGAGCAGGGGACGGTCTCCTTAAAGGAAGTCAGCGTTCTCGTCCTCGACGAAGCCGACCGCATGCTTGACATGGGATTTAAACCCCAGATCGATCGCATCCTCAAGCATGTGCCGAAAAATCGCCAGACCATGCTTTTTTCGGCGACCATGCCCAAAGAGATCTGGGCGCTGGCATCGGCACAGATGCAACTGCCACTGCGGATCGAAGTGGCTCCACCAGGAACGGCTGCAGCGAATGTGGAGCAAGAGGTCTTTGTGGTTCGCAAAGAGGACAAGCTGCGGTTACTGGAGCAATTGCTTCGGGAATACCAAGGATCGGTACTCGTCTTCTCCCGTACGAAGCACGGCGCGAAGAAGATGACACGATCTCTTGTGACGATGGGGCATTCTGCAGCGGAGATCCATGCGAATCGTTCGCTTGCCCAGCGCAAAGCTGCACTCCAGGGATTCAAAACCGGTATTTACCGCGTGCTTGTTGCCACCGATATCGCCGCGCGCGGCATCGACGTGACGGGCATCGAAGTGGTCATCAACTTCGACCTTCCGGATGACCCAGGTGATTACGTGCATCGCATCGGTCGGACAGGTCGCGCGGGCAAATCAGGGCGTGCGATTTCCTTTGCGACTCCCGATCAGACCGGCGATGTCCGCAGCATTGAGCGCCTGACGCATATTCCCCTCAAGCGTAGAACACATGCAGCTCTGCCCGTGATTCCGGAGTCTGCTGCACATGCCGATTCCGCGCGACCGCACGGACAGCATCGCGGACCGCCGAGGCGCGGAGGAGGCGGAGGATTCCGAGGGAGACCGCAGCAGCGCGGGGGGCAACAGAGGAGGGAGCGGTGGTGAGTCGTAATGGGGCTATACTCTCCCCGATGTCCTCCACGGTTTTCCTCGAAGTCGACGCCGAAGATGCTCCGCTCGTGCAGAGCCGTTTTCCGGGTGCGGTAGTCCATTCCGGCGTTCTTGTGGGAGACGCATTGATCGCTGTGTGTGCGAAAGCCGAAGCGGTTTCCTGCTTCATTCACACGCAATTTCCGAAAGAGATCATCGCCAAGCTTCCAAAACTGAAATTGCTCTCTACGCGATCGGTGGGTTTTGACCACATCGACACGGATGCGTGCAAGGCGCGGGGTATCACCGTGTGCAATGTCCCTGATTACGGTTCGCATGTGATTGCTGAGCATGTCTTCGCTCTCCTCTTAAGCACGCTCCGCCACATTCCGGAAGCGGATAAAAAAGTCGAAGGAGGGACATTTGATTATCACGGGCTCCGGGGTATGGCGCTGCGTGGCAAGACCATTGGCATCGTGGGTACGGGGAAGATTGGCAAAAACGTCGCCAAGATCGCGCATGGATTCGGCATGAAAATCCTCGCGGTCGACCGTTGCCGTATTGTGGAACTCGAGAAGTCCTGTGACATGCGTTACGTCTCGCTTCCGGAGCTCCTTTGCACGAGCGACATCATCACGCTTCACATTCCGGAATCCAAGGAAACACATCACCTCATCGATGCCAGGGCATTTGCCTCCATGAAGCCCGGAGCGATTCTTGTGAATACCGCGCGCGGTTCGCTCATCGATTCCAGTGCAATGCTCAAGGCTTTGGAAAGCGGAACACTCGCCTATGCGCTCCTCGATGTCCTCGAGCACGAGCAGAATTTCACGGAGAACAAGGAACTCATCGGTCATCCCCATGTCGTCACCACGCCGCACATCGCGTTTTATGCCGATGACTCCATGCACAACATGTACCTCGACGCGTTCCAGAGCATCGAACAATGGCAGAAGGGTGCCGTGCCCGAGCACATCATCGCTCCGCCGACGGTCGTCTGCGATCTGCCTCCTGTCGCCAAACTCTCCACATGAATGCTCTCTTCGCCAATTCCGGGATGACAGCGGTCTTCGTGATCATCGTTGCACTCGAAATCTTCTCATTTCTCGTCATGGGTGTGGTGCTCCTCGCTTTTCGGAGCGTGCATCGCAAGCAGGTGGCATTATTTGCGACGCTCCATGGCGTGCCTTCCATATTCCCGTGGTATATCTTCATTGTGTGGATGTACGTCATGATGACGATCGTCATCGGCGTTGTCTCCTTCGGTTTATTCCTCTTCCAGCCTCATCTTCTGTGATGCACGCCTCTCCCTCCAACGGCGAGCAGCTCATTCGCATCGCCAATGAGCATTGGATCAAGTATGTTATGCCGATATTCGTTTTTTTGATCCTGATCGCCGTCAGTCTGTTGCTGTTCTTCCTTGCCGGCATGAGCGCATACCACGTCATGTGGATCTCGCACATCGCATTCATTCCCGCAGTTCTGCTGATGCTCGTCGCGCATCACTGGTTCTTTGTGATGGTATTGAGTGAGGTGGCGGACTGCATCATTGTGACCGACAAACGGCTTATCCAGCTCAAAATCCGGCTGCTCCAGCACGATGCCATGGTTGAAGTCTCCTTTGAAAAGATGAAGATGGTGGAGGCCTCCAAGGTGGGGCTCCTGCAGAACATCCTGAACTATGGAACATTGCATTTTGAAGGTGCCAAAGCGGCGATAAAGCTCGTTCCGCATCCGAACAGCGTCGCCCGCGACATCGAACAGGCGATGGGGAGGATGTAATTACTCATGAAACGTATACAGTTTCTCCAGTGACCTTCTTTCCTTTTGTGCTGATTTTTCTCCAATCTTCACATGTCCGAGCATCAGTCCCCCGATCACCACTTCCTCGTGGGGAAGATCGAGGACTTCATGAGGTTTGCCGTGGTGGAGTGACACCCAAGAACCTCCCAGTCCTGAGGCAACTGCTCCAAGCCAGATGTGCTCCATTGCCGTGATGCAGGAGTACTCGAGTTCCTTCGGATTCCAGAGCGTCTTTTTGCTTTCCTTCTCCACGGCAAGATCGGCGGTGACGATGATCAACACCCCCGCCCCCTCGACGAAGTTGCCGTAGCAACAGGCATCCATCAATTGTTTGCGCATGTCCCTGTTGAAGACCACATGGAAGTGCCACGGCTGGAGGTTATCCACACTCGGGGCGAGACGCGCGAGTGCGAGGAGGGAAAGCACTTCTTCCTTTGTCACGGGAGTGTTTTCAAAAGAGTGAATGCTGTGGCGCTGCTCGCAGAGTGATTGAAAGTCGGCGTAGGTCATGGGGGGAGTATAGCCATTCTCTCATCTGGAGTCATTTACAACTGGCATCTCTCTGGCGTACGTTTCCCTTTATGGTTCTGCATGGAGCTGAGTTGAGACTTTTCCAGGATCAGGCTTTGGCTCAATTCGTTCAGTCTGGCGCTGAAGTAGTCAGGTTGTTTTCTAGAGAAGAACGTAAACAGTTTCGTGCAGCGATTCAAAATCCTCAGAGCACATACTACATCGCTGTCTATACACTGTGCGGCAGGACGGAAGTCGCACATCTTTTTGTCCATCACTTATTGGAGTGTATTGAAAGCGCGGATGAAAGAGAGCAGAGAGAAACGCCAATGCCATAATATTTCCTTGGACGTATGGAATAGTGAAATACGGTAAGAACCTCCCACGTATTTCGTCTTCATTACGAAGTCTCAATGCAAATTATTTAATGCTACCATCATTCTTACATGCACAAACGATTCGCATGGGCCGTGTTCGCTACGGTCATAATTTCCCTACTGCCGACGTCAGGTTTGAGTGCTGTGCCTTTGCCATTCCCCGATATGGAGCAGTCTTGGTACGGCTACCGGGATTCCGTTTCGTATTTGCAAAAGAAAGGATCGATCTCCGGATACTCTGATGGCTTGTTTCATCCAAAAGATACGGTGAATCGCGCAGAATTTTTGAAGCTTGTTTTCCGTTCGCGCGGAACTCCCGAGCCTGTCACCGGTGAATGTTTTGCCGATGTCCCCGCGGATGCCTGGTTTGCGCCGTTTGTGTGTGCCGCGAAGCGTCGTGGGATTATTCGTGGGTATGACGTAGGATCGCGTACGCTCTTCAAACCTGAGCAACCGATTGTGTTTGCGGAAGCCGTAAAAATGGCGGTGCTTGCGTACGGAAGTGAGATAAGTGAAGGCAGTGGCGAATACTGGTACAAGCCGTACGTGGCAGATTTGGATCGCCAGCATATTCTCCGAAGTTCTTCCTACATCCCATGGGCTCCAATCTCCAGAGAGCGTGCTGCCGATCTTATTGCTCGTTTCGTCCGGCATACGGAAGACCGCATCATCGCCAATCATTCGCCGGGATGTGGCAAGACCGAGCGCAATGCTGCAACGACGCTCACCGTCGGTGGAGTGGAGCGTTCCTATCTCCTGACCAAACCGGCAAGATATGAGTCCACAACACCTGCGCCGCTCATCATCGCATTCCACGGTCGTACCAATAGTAACGAACAAGTGCGGAAATATTTTGGTCTCGACCGTAGCGCCGATGGCTACTTCATCGCGTATCCGGCAGCAATTCCCAATGCAGCCTATACGTCATTCTCCTGGTCCGATCCGCGGGATATCGCCTTCTTCGATGTGATCGTGCAGGAGATCGCTGAGAGCACCTGCATCGATATGGATCGCATCTTCGTCGCCGGTCACTCGCTGGGCGCGTGGTTCAGTAATACCGTTGCCTGCGTTCGCGGAGGAGTGGTTCGTGCTTCTGCTACCGTTGGCGGTTCCACGACACAGAAAAACTGCGCGGGTCCGAGTGCCGCCTTGATCCTCAATAATCCCAAAGATGCATCCTCGTCGCACACCGCACCTGCAGCAATGCGCGATATCCGACTGCAAGCCAATGCCTGCGGGGGCCGCTCAAATTCCACCGATCCTGAAGCGCTTTCATGCATGTTGTATGAAGACTGCCCGGAAAATCCCGTTGTCTGGTGTCCACACACCATCGATACCGAGCGCGATGGTACCTATTATCCCCATGTTTGGCCGAAGGGAGCCGCAGAGGCGATGGTGAAGTTTTTCGATGGGTTATAGATTCCGCTACAATTTCTTGTGATGCAGGAATACAAAACATTGCTCGGTGGTCTTGGCGCAATCATTGCTCTCCTGGCCTATGCGATCTATTTCCATGACATCTTTTTCCGTCACACAAAACCGCATGCCTTTTCGTGGCTGGTCTGGACGCTTCTTGCAGGCATCGGTTTTGCGGCACAAGTCACGGGAGGCGCGGGGGCGGGATCATGGGTCCTCGGGGTGGATGTCATTGTCTGCAGTGTTATCTTCGTTGTTGCTCTATGGAAAGGAGAACGAGGATACGTCTGGGTCGATTGGATCTCGCTCGCTCTTGCATTATTTTCGATTGTTCTCTGGCGGATTACTGGCACGCCTTTGCTTTCCGTCATTCTCATTTGTTGCATCGATGCTCTCGCCTATGTGCCGACATTTCGGAAAAGTTTTTTCAAGCCCCAAGAAGAATCCATGACCGCGTTCATGCTTTTCTCCCTCAAGTTCATCCTCGTACTCCTCGCTCTGGAGCGCTATTCCATCGTCACTGCGCTGTATCCCGCTTGGATCATCATTCTGAACGTGGGGTTTGTGGGGATGCTGCTGTGGGGGAGGAGAGTCTCATAGTTCTACCTCTAGTATCATCCCATCCAAAAATCACCATGTTTCGTGTTAGAAAGACGTTTCTTCGTTGGTAAATAATTTTCTCCGCTCACGATCTTCTTTCCCGTCTTCTCCTCCAGTTCCCGCCGGGCTTTTTTGGCAATGCCGCCGCCCTTTTTTCCAGCATCTGCATTTTCGTTCAGACCTGTTGCTTTCATGCTCTCTGCGATTTGTCTGGTGGAAAGTTCTGCCAATGCGGTAAAAATGAGTTCCGCTTCACTCATGTGGTCGCGTAGGTTCTGCGTCTTGAGTCCCTTGATGGCTTTATGTTCTTTCACCGAAACTTCAGACTACTCTTGATGGATCAGATTCGTGAGTACTGCATACTCTTGTCCCTCTTTCACATCGTGCGTACTCCAGAAGTCCGTGAGCTTGTTTCGTGTTTCCTGTCCCATCATGCGCTGCTGAATCCACTTGTCACTCCTGCCATGTGATTTCCAGTATTTCCGAGCGCGATCCACCGAACGCGCAGGGTCTGCAATCTCCTCCATTCGCTCGTATCCTACTTTTGCCAGCCAGAGCTTCATTGGTTCTGCCTTGGGACTGGGTACAGATTGAATGAGACGTAAGAGAGTTTCTGCATTTGCCACATCTGTAAGGCGCATTTTTCCGTCCTCTGCTTTCAATTTCAACTGGTGTCAATTTGTCACCACTTGGCTGCCCTCCACTTGCAATCTTTGTTTGAGCTTATTCCAATATTTTCTCGCCGTTTGAAAGTCTGATTGTTGTATCAGCGCCTGGATAATATCCGTCACAGAAAAGTACAATATCTCTTTCTTTTCATCGTAGTGACGACGAATCGTATAGTCCTCAAATGGCGTGATGTGCGTTCCCATAGGTGTACAAATGTACACCCCTCTGCGTGGAGGGTGCAAGCGGTATTTCTGTGCACATGGCGGTCGTTATTTGCTTATTTCATACGAAGAATGTTCCATTTTTCTCGATATTGTTCTATCCATCCCGGTCCCAACACCTTCAGTTCCTTTGGCGAGAGATTCTTTATCGTTATGGAATAGTCTGGAAGCAAACGGCGGATAGGATTGTCTTTGTGTTTCCTATTGTTCTTACCTCGTTTGTGTAACCAAATTTCGTGCGACAACCGAATTTTGCTTGCGACTACTTTGGCTGGAATAACATACGTTGTGGGTGAATCGTCACCAAAATCAACGAAGCAGTAGAAAAGAGTTTTCGATACCAATTTTTCATGCTTAGCCTTCATATGCCACCCCTTATCGTGCCCCTTACCGCTGCGTGTCTTTACTTGGATAGCGCATTGCCGGTTTGCTTTACTATCGGTCACGATGATATCCACATGGGGAACACCCTCTGGTGCGAGAGCAGCAACCCAGCCATGACGTAGAAGTTGGCAAAGGACATAGTGTTGACCTGCTGCGCCGGTAAGGGTGGAGTGAGAAGTCACTTTCAAATTATGTTGAGCAGACCAAAGACGAATAATTCTGTCATTCCTAGAACAAAACTCCAATAGGCTATATTATTGCAAATCGGGATCCATTTTTCGATTGAACGCCCCTCGGCAACATTTTTTTTAAAATCATCGAAGTAACTTTCGAATTTCTGACGCATTGCTTCCTTCTCTGCCTCGGGTGTTTTCTCATTAATTTTTTTCATATCACGCATTAACTCTTCAATTTTGCTACTAGCTAATTGGGCTTTTGGAATATGAGAAAGGCTTTGTACCGTTTTGCGGTATGAAGTGACTATGGCGATGATTGATGTTCCGAAAACAATGAAAGATAAAACAAGGAGCCATCCGTTTTTTGGAATACTGCAGTGATTTGATTGAAGCATATTGGCTACCAATACCAACGCACCTCCTGATAGCCAGACCAGATGCTTATCAAGTTGCATTGAGCTCTCTTTAATCGCTGAGTAGGTCCGCTCGTCGATAAGCTTTAAATTCTGTTTTGCCTCAGCGAAATCTTCATTGGTATAACGATTAGGGTCATTGAAATGCTGTCTGGCAATACCAGCAAAGGTCATTTTTTCGAGATCGTCTGGTGGGTTTTTTCCAAAGCGCATAATTACATTGTAATTCAAGGTGGTAGGGAGCAAGCAGCGATTTTTTTCGTTCACCCCACCCTCCTCAAATACTCCTTCTCCCCAAACGTCATCGTGAGGTACGGCTTCGCCTCGTCTGAAT
>MFXW01000044.1 GCA_001787585.1 Candidatus Peribacteria bacterium RIFCSPHIGHO2_02_FULL_53_20 | reverse complement strand
TCGCTTGGAAGGTTTTTTATCGGAGTCGACGTTTGCGGCGACGGTGATGAAGTTCGCGCCCGTCGTGTGCTCTATATATTCCCCGATAGCCTGCGTGGCAATCGTTACCATGTTCATGCCCATCGCTTCATCGGTATCCGCGGCAATCGTGAGAAAGAGGTGATCGTCTTTTTCATCAATGTCATACGAAAGGATTTTGAGATGGCTGCTTGTGGCTTCGCCAATCGCTTTCCACTCTTGTTCATGCTCTCGAAGCCAGCTCTGCAATTTGCAATTTGCAACATTTCCCGCGAATGCGAGAGATCGCGTCACTCCGTGATAGTTCGATGCAGTGTCCACTCGTACACCCCGGAGTGCCTTGCATCCTCGGTTTACGCTCGCGACAAGCGCACCTTCCGTCGTTGCCAGCGGTAGGTGTACGGTCGTCTCTGAGCCGTCACTCAGGTTAACTGTGAGAGGACCTGCAAGCCCAACGGGAATTGGCACGGCACCGAACATGTTCTCACAGTTTTTCTCTTCGGCGTGACCAAGTGCAGTGGAGTTGACTGCAAGTGCAGAGCAATCGACATTGAGCTCGCGTTCAATCATGGCGCGGCGCGCTATAACACGCTCGAAAGAGGGCATGCCGATAGGGATAGAGCGCAAATCCATGTAGCAATAGCATCAGTGAGTTTCCAGCTGGAGAAGTGTTCGTACTCGTTCGTGGTCATGCTTTAGTCTTGCTTCCAAAAGATTTGCTTTCCATTCAAGGTGCTTACCGTAATGTTGTGTCAATCTTGAGGGAGGATTTGCTTTAAGGAGGACATCGCTGCCCTTTTTACAAAGAGTGATCACCTCTGTCGGTTGGTCACTGAGCATCATAAGACAATGAAGTGCAGGCCACAGGCTTTCCAGGTTGATCATTTGCGCTGCATCATCATTTGGCTCCCGTTCATAATTATCTATGGATTGTTTTAGTTGGTCTAGTGAGCTTATCATATGCAAATATTAGATGAATGTTGCACCGTGTCCAATCTTCGCCTCAAATACTCTGCAATCCTTCTGTGCGTGTGAAAATTCCTGAACGGCCTTCAGCGCCGCTTCTGTGCAAATGCAGTGCACCGTCGGCCCTGCATCCATCGTATAGAGTACCGGGAGATGTTCCCTTTCCCGCAAATCCGTAATTTCATCGACAATCCGGTGCGTTTCATCATTCAAGTAATGAAGCGGGGGAGTCTGCGTCTGCATGACGTTATGCATATCCCAGCAATCCTCTTCGACGACTTGCTGCAGTGCTTCAAAATCTTTTTTCAGGATCGCATCGATGCAGATGTGCTGCCGGCGCGCAGCGATTGCCTCGATGCGCTTTTGGAAGAGCGGACTCGTGTGTGCGGTGTGGTGACCTTCCGTCGAGCCGATTTTTTTCTCTTCCATCGTTGGGACGAGGATGATGTCGTGGAGCATCCAATGAGTCTCTGGCGCTATTTGCATGGCGTAAGCTGAGTCGATGGTGTTGCAGGTTGCAGGTTGCAGGTTGTCAGGCTTATTTATGAGTGTGGCAAATCCTCCGAAGATGCTGCGGGCGGCGGAACCGGAGCCGAGGCGGGCGATTACCGAAATATCGCGGTTCGTTAGATGAATAGCGTCGGGTAGGGGCACAGCGCGCTGTGCCCCTACGGATGCTGTGTTGATAGGATGGGGTGCTCCTACGGATGCAGCAGAGATAAGCCCTGCATAGCATTTCGCCAAAGCCGCAAAGACCGCAGCGGAAGAAGCGATGCCGATGGCTGGGGGAATTGCTGAGCGGATCACAATGGAGACGGATTCCGGAATCACATCGGCAAGATTTTTTGTAGAGAGAAATTGTTTCGTGAGGTTCAGATGTTCCTCGATGCGCGCGGTGTCCTTTTCTTTCAAAATCTTCTCCGTTCCGTCCGGCAGAAAAGATTGCAGATGAAAAACAGGGGAGTGCTCGACAGAGATTTCCACACCCGGACTGTCGAGTGTGATCGAGCAGCTGTCTGCGGCGGGCAGACGGAAGGCGTCGTGGCGGTTGCCCCAGTATTTGATGAGGGCGATATTTGGGGTGGAGCGGGCGATGACCATGCGAAATTAGTGAGCAAGGAGAAGTGAGCAATTAGCAGTGAGATGCGATGATGGAGAATTTCTGCTCTTTTACAACGGCTTCAAGGATCTTTTTCTCAGGATGTATTGCAAGAACAACCCCGCTTCCTCCGTTCTTCCCCCCCGCCCCAATCACCTTGGCACACCCTCCCTCTTGTTCAATTTTTTTGATCAGACTTTGTGTCTTTGTATTCACGATTCCAATATGAATCTGTGCGCGATGATGATCACGGATCACCGTAGAGAAATCTTCTCCACTTAGTAAACGATTCGCGCACGCACCGATCGCATGGATCGCCTTCTCAATTTCGGGTTCGCCAGCGACGTGCCGGGAAAGCATCCAGGTCACGAGTTCCGACGTGGCTTCATTGGGGGCGCCGGTATCGATGAGGACGGCATGCTTGAGGGCTTCTGCGATCGTGGGAGATAGTTCGATTGGTTTCGTCGGTTGCCCCTTTTTGAAGAACACCGGGCGCTCTTCCCAGATCACGGCGAAGTCGATGCCGCTGTTGCCGGGGTTGACGATGTTTTCTATGGCAAGGATTCTCTCTCGAATCTGTAGCGGAGAGTCGCGACTCTCCGCTCTGGATCCGAACACACATCGTGCAATCGCAATCGTCAGTGCTGTCGATGACCCCATGCCTTTGCCGAGCGGAATGGAATTATTGATGCACAGAGTGCCTGGCTGAATCGCAGATTGCTTTGCGCATGCATCCAGAATGGCGTGTACGTACGCGTCAGATTTCTTGTGATCTCCCGTCACCCCTTCCCAGGTGATATTCCAATCTTTTTTACCGGGCGTGTACGCGACTTCCACACGAAATTTTGCAGGAACGGCGATGCCCGGATGACCGAAGACCACGGCGTATTCGCCACAGAGAATGATTTTGCCTGGGGCGGAAGCAGTACATGTGTCCATAGTGTTTTGCGTGTCATACTATGCTCCCATGTCCCATGAGACTACCGCCTTTGATGCATTTGCCCGGCAATATCTTCCCGCGATCGAACAAGCACTCGATCGGTATTCTGCCGTTGTCAATCCGTACTCCATTGTCCCGGAAGCCATGCGCTATAGCCTTCTTCTTCCCGGAAAACGGATACGTCCCTTGCTCGTTTTGCTCTCTGCCGATGTTTGTGGCGGTTCCATCGAGAAGGCGATGCCAGCGGCGTGCGCCGTAGAAATGGTGCATACATTCTCATTGATTCACGATGATTTGCCCGCGATGGACAATGACGATTTGCGTCGAGGGAAACCAAGTAATCACAAAGTCTACGGCGAGGCGCAGGCGATTCTCGCGGGAGATGCGCTGTTTGCTCTTGCGTTTGAAGTTCTTGCTCGGCATCTCCAGCCGTCGGAGATTGCTCTTTCTTGTATTCAAGAATTAGCCAGTGCAACAGGTTCCGAGGGCATGGCCGGAGGGCAATCGATGGACATGCAGGGACTCGGGTCTGCTCCGACTCTTGAAACATTGGATCTCTTGCATCGCCGTAAGACGGGGGCGCTGATTCGATGTACTCTGCGCATGGGGGGAATCATTGCAAACGCTTCCCAGGATCAACTCGCGGCGTTAACGAAATACGGTGAAAATGTAGGACTCGCATTTCAGATTACGGATGATCTCCTCGATGTCGAAGGGTCGACTGTGAAGGCGGGGAAGACGATCGGTAAAGATCAGCAACAGGGAAAGTGTACGTATCCAGCGTTGCTCGGAGTTGGAGAGAGCCGGAAGCGCGCCGCGATGCTGATCGAGGATGCGATAGATGCTGTTACTGTTTTTGGGAAAAAAGCGGAAGTATTGGAGGTACTGGCTAGGTCTATACTTTCTCGTGATCTCTGATCAGGAGAAACAATTCTTTAGTGCCGCCGATGGTGGAGCGGAGGGGACTCGAACCCCCATCACAATGATTGACAAATCGTGTGATGCACCGTGCCCGCCCCATGTCTCGGCGGCGCGAGAAACATAACAAGAAGTGTTGACATGTCGAGTGTACGAACGTACACTGTAGGCACGATTGACAAGTCGTGCGATGCACCTTGGGTGCCCGAATCCCCGCTTTCAGCGGGGTTTTTTGTTTTTAAAAAAATCTGCTTTAAGCCCCAACGCGCCGCTGCCGCTGATCGTATTCCGTGATTGCCGTAGCGATATCATCGCTCGAAACATCCGGGAAATGCTTCTCCAAAAACACCCACTCCGCATATGCAGCCTGCCACAGGAAGAAGTTACTCGTGCGGTGTTCTCCAGAGGTGCGGATGATGAGATCGATATCAGGAAGTTCGGGGTGATCAAGATGCTCTCGCACGGATCCTTCCGTTACATCTGCTCCGGTCTTCATGCGTTGCATGGCGCGAACGACTTCATCTTTTCCCCCGTAATCCAGAGCGACATGGAGTGTGAAGGTGGATTCTTCTCTCGGAGTATCGAGAAGGGTTTCCTGCATTAATGTTTTTAAGGAAGGGGACAGTCGATCCGTGCGACCGGAATGCGCGATGTGGATTTTCCGTTCTTTCAGCGAAGCCCGTTCCCGACGTATGCCCTGTTCAAAAATATCCATAAGCTTTTTTACTTCTTCGGGATCACGCTTCCAGTTTTCTGTCGAGAATGCCCAGAAGGTGAGGACAGAGACGCGGTCGCTTTTGGCGCACCACTCCACAATGGAGCGGAAATTCTTCGCGGATTGCTCATGACCTTTCCATGGCAGGAGTCCCTGTTCTTTCGCCCAGCGGCGGTTGCCGTCGGGGATCAGGGCGATATGCAGGGGTTTGGGCTGCGGAGTGTTCATATAGGTAAGGAGTATCTAGTATTATGTATTTGGTATTATGTATTCGCTTGCGATGCTTAATACGTAATACTTAATACATAATACTCAGTTTGGTAAAGACTCCCGAATGGCATGCATCCCCAGATGAAACCACGGAGTGAACTTCTGTGGATCGAGTCGCATCTCTTTCTTGAGCACGGTGACGGGCATCCAGTCGAAGTCTGCGACTTCCTCGGGATTGGGTATCACTTTCACGGTTTCATCGACGAGTCCGAGGAGTACTGTGACGTATTCATGTTCCACGCCACGCTCTTCAGGATCTACCGCCCGGTAGACGAAGCTGCATACCGGCTTTAAATCACACGTGAAGCCGAGTTCTTCCTGGAGCCTGCGTTTTCCCGCCTGTTCCGGGGATTCCTTTTCCATGGGATGGCTGCAACAACTATTCGCCCAGAAGCCCGGCCAGAGCATTTTCTTGGCGCTCCGTTTCTGGATCAGAATTTCTTTACCGAAGTCCCGGAAGACGTACACCGAAAAAGCGCGATGCAATTGCCCTTCGCCGCTGTGAGCGGCAACAAGCTCCTCCGTGCCGATAGCGTTATTTTCCTGATCGACGAGGATGACGGTGCGACGGGGCATGTGGGGATTGTAACGGTTGGGACGTACTGGCGGTATGCCTTATGACGCAAGGGAGACGCACTGCCAGTGCGTCTCTACGGAGGACTTTTTCCTTGGATCGCACCTTAACCTCCTTGATACTGGGCACGATGACCAATCGTAACATCCTCGGCGAAGACCTTGCCCGCATGCTCAAAGGCGGCGTGATCATGGATGTGGTGACGGCGGACCAGGCGAAGATCGCCGAAGACAGCGGGGCATGTGCGGTGATGGCTCTGGAACGTGTGCCTTCCGATATTCGTACACAGGGCGGAGTCGCCCGCATGAGTGATCCGAAATTGATTCGAGAGATTCAAGCGGCGGTTTCGATTCCCGTCATGGCGAAAGTTCGCATCGGTCACACCGCAGAGGCGCGGATTCTCGAAGCGCTCGCGGTCGATTTCATTGATGAGTCGGAAGTCCTCACGCCCGCGGATCCCTTTGATCATATCGATAAAATGCCCTTCAAGATTCCGTTTGTCTGCGGCGCACGGAATCTCGGTGAGGCATTGCGGAGAATTGACGAAGGTGCCGCGATGATCCGGACGAAAGGGGAGGCGGGGACCGGAAATATCGTCGAAGCCGTGCGGCACTGGAAGCAGATCGGGAGAGAGCTTGCAGAACTCAAAACCATGCATTCCGGCGCATTGAAATCTTTCGCTCAGGAACAGCGCGTTCCGCTTACACTCGTGGAGCGCGTTCGTGAGGAACAGCGGTTGCCCGTAGTCACGTTCGTCGCTGGCGGCATCGCCACCCCGGCGGATGCGGCACTCATGATGAGTCTGGGATGCGAAGGGGTATTCGTAGGTTCGGGTATCTTTAAGTCCGCCGATCCTCCGCGTGTGGCAAAAGCCATCGTCGAAGCGACGACACACTGGCAAGATTCATCATTGCTTGCGAAGGTTTCCGAAGGGCTTGGCGCATTGATGTCGGGACTGGAAGTCGCTTCATTGGAAACGAAGATGCAAGAGAGGGGATGGTAAGAGGTAAAGGGCGCAAAACCCAAGGGCACAAGGGCGCACACAGTTTTTTTGTGCCCTTGTGCCCTTGCGCCCTTGTGCACGGAAAGCAAAGATAAAAATATGCTCATGATCGTTGGTGTCTTGGCACTACAGGGTGATTTCGCGGAGCACATTGCGGTACTGCATGCATTGAATGTGGAAGCGAGAGAAGTCCGCACTCCGGAGGACTTGGCTGCGTGCGATCGACTGATCATTCCCGGAGGCGAAAGCACGGTGATGAGCAAGCTTCTTTCAAGCTCCGGTATTCGTCCGGCATTACTCAAGCGTGCTCAAGAAGGATCACTTGCCATCTTCGGCACGTGCGCCGGCGCGATACTGCTTGCGAAAGAAATCATCGGAAAAAATTCTCCGGAAGGTTTGGGTTGTATTGATATGACCGTCGACCGCAATGCCTACGGTACGCAGCTCCAGAGTTTTCATGCTGATATTGTGGCGAGTGGGATCGGCACAATTCCCGTCGCCTTCATTCGTGCTCCGAAAATCATGCGCGTTGGGAAGAATGTGGGAATTCTCGCATCCTATGAAGGAGCGCCCGTTCTTGTACGGCAGGGGAGATTTCTCGCAAGCACATGCCATCCAGAGGTGCGAGGGGAGGTCGCCATCCATAGGTATTTTTTGAATATGTAATAGCCGCACCCCTGCAGGGGTGCGGCTAGACGATTTCATTCTTATACAATGGTGGCGGCTGGTGCTCCGCGTTGTACACCATGCTTGTGCGGTAGGCCAAACCGATATCGGATTCCTGGGAAAATTGTTTCAGCACCGTTCGGACAATGTCACTTCCCACTTCCCGTCGCATGCCGATCGGGATCGTGAACCGCAGTGTCATCTCGATACCGTCGCCGACGATATCCGTGTAGAGCGTCGGGCCCGTGGGGTCGTGCTGGATGAAGAGCGTGCGGGTGCGGGTGCCGTACTGCCTGCGTGCGGCTTCTGTGTAGGGGCTCGTGACCTTCTCGAGGATTTCCCGGAGGATCTTCTCCGCTTTGATCCAGTTGCTCTCGAGCGTGAGAACGAATTTCAGTTCGGACTTGAGGTAATCCGACGTGCGGTTGAAATTCACCACGTCGTGCGTGAGCACCGCGGCATTGGGCATGTAGAGCGTTCGGCCGGTGCGTTCTTGTACCGCAGCAGTGGGAGACGTATGCACTTCCAGAAGTGTGGTTCGAAACAAGCTCAGATCGATGACATCGCCGTTATACGGACCGACGGATACACGGTCGCCGAGGACGTAGAGGCGTTTCTGGAGCACCATGATCCAGCCGACGACGTCTTTCACGACATCCTGGAGCGCAACAGCAAGACCCGCGCCTACGATCGCAAGCGATGTGAGGATATTGGGATTTTTCGAGAACACCGTTGTCAGCACCCAGAGCAGTACGATGGTATACGTGATCGTTGTGAAGAGCTTCGTTGCCACATATCGTTTCTGTGCCTGTGGGATGCGGTGCGCGATAAGACCACGGACCATTCTCTCGACGACGACGATGGCGATGAATGAAGCAATGTACGTGAGGATCGCAATGATGTCGCCGAACTGTGCGATCCACTGGTCGCGAGTCAGCTTATTGAGACGTTCTTGTTCCAGAGAGAGTACGGATTCCAGAACGCCGATGCGTTCCTCGGCGATGGCAACTTTCGCCAGAAGTTCCTCATGGCTTTTGGTGAGGCGGAAGTCATCGGTTTCCCCAGTGTCTGTCGGAGGAGTTTCTCCGTAATACTTCTCCTCTTCGGCAAGCAAGAGGTCGCGATCCACGCGGCGTTCCTTAAGACGTTCTTCGAGGCTGACGACGAGGCCTTGCTGTTGGTCGATTGCCGTCGGGAGTTCCTGACCGTCTGTAGGCGGTGTCTGCGCTTCCTCAGACGGTCTGGGGGTGTTGCGAACCTCCTTTTCAATGGCCGCGCGGATATGTGACCGCTCCTCCACGATGCGCCCTTGAAGATATGCGTCTTCCGGGGATTTGATCAGAGACCGGTACAGGCTCGTGAGTCTTGCTTCATCCGCAGCAGTGACCCCGTCTTGGGCGGCTGCGACCCCCGGCATGAGAACGCTGAAGAAAAAGAGGCCGATGAGGGCGGCGCGGCGCAGCACGAGCGGAGAATACAGGAAGAATATTGCTCTTGCGACCGAGAAATCCTTGCTATACTGATTTTGTCATCGTCCGCCACGCGCGTTTCTTGTGATGACAATCATGGCAGCTGCCTTCCTCATTACCTTCCGTGAAACTCTCGAAGCCTCTCTTGTGGTCGTCATCGTCATGACGATTCTGGATCGCCTCGGGCACGCGCGCCTGCGGATCATGCTCTGGAACGGCGTCGTGGTGGGGCTCTGCGCGAGTCTTGTTGTCGCCATTGCCGTCCGATGGCTCTTTTCCTCTTTCGGAGAGCATGCGGAGAAGATCGCCGAGGGTGTCACAATGCTGCTCGCGTCCGCACTCATCACATGGATGATTTTTTGGATGAGCAAGATCGGCGGGCAGATGCGCGTGCGCCTCGGCGCGCAAGCAACGGAGCACCTCAGCCGGGGGTCTGCCGTTGGTATCTTTCTGATGAGTTTCCTTGCGGTGGTACGAGAGGGGACGGAGACGGTGCTCTTTCTGCAAGCCTCTGTGCTGCACTCACAGGAAATGTTTCAGGAGATTGGCGCTATCGCGGGCATCGCCTTCGCATTAGGACTGAGCTTCCTGATGCTGAGGGGTTTTCATGTGCTCTCTCTCAAATGGGTTTTCCGCGTGACCAATACCATGCTCATCCTCTTTGCCGCAGGTCTGCTCGCGCACGGATTGCATGAATTCCAGGAGGCGTCGCTCATTATGTGGGGATCCACGGTGCTCTGGGATATCAATCCCGCCTTGCTTGCAGACGGATCGTATCCTTTACTTCATGATCACGGCGTGATTGGCGGAACGTTGCGCGCGCTCGTCGGCTACAACGGTGATCCGACAGTGCTGGAAGTGGGAGGGTATGCGATGTATCTCTTGGGTATTGGGGCACTCTGGAAATGTATAGGAGATCGGGAGATTGGGAGTAGGGAGGTCGTGAGATCGTGAGTCGTACGCTATACTTTTCCCATGCTGGACAAACCTTTGGAGCGCACCGATGCTGAATGGAAGAGCACACTGACGCCCGAACAGTTTGATGTACTCAGGGGATGCGGAACGGAACCGCCGTTTGCAAACGCCTATTGGAACTGTCACGAGAAGGGGATGTACCTCTGCGCCGGTTGCGGAGTGGAATTGTTTGCTTCCAAGGATAAATTCGATTCGGGAACGGGCTGGCCGAGTTATACGAAACCAACGGATAAAGATGCTGTTGCCACAACAGAGGACAATTCCTGGCTGCAGCAGCGTACCGAAGTCCGTTGTGCGCGTTGTGGTGGGCATCTTGGACACGTATTTGCGGATGGTCCGGGCAAAGGCGGGCAGCGTTATTGCATCAATTCGGCGGCGCTCAGGTTGAAGAAGAAGGAAAAGTAAGAAAAAGAGAGCTGGCATACCTGCCTACGGTTCTATCGCTTCAGTTTCTTATAGACATCCTTCCTGTGCCCGATGGAGACGATCGTCACAGTGACGATCTTCTTTTCAAGGATATAGATAATGCGATAAGGCCAAACGCGTATACAGAACATCCCTTTAAAGTCTCCTTTCAGTATTTTGCCGGAGGTAGGGTCTTCCGCAATTCCCAGCATCGCTAATCGTACGCGCTTTTTATCATTGTCTTGCAGCTTCAAGAACTGTTTTTTAGCCTTCGATGTGAGGACGACGGTGTACATTCTTCACAGGCGAAGTTGCCGTTCGATCTCCGCCAAAGGGATAGTTCTACCAGCTTTCATGTCTCGTATTCCTTCAGCAATATCTTGTACAAGTTCGGGATCCGACATGATCTCCAGCGTCTCCAGCCAGCCTTCATATTCTTCCTCAGAAAGCAGCACGAGCGAGGGATGCCCTTCGAACGTAATTTTAATGTTTGCGCCGGATTTTCCAGCTTCTTCTAGAAGCTTGAAGAATTGTTTGCGAGCCTGTGTTGCGGAAAGCGTTTTCCCCATAGTGTACATTATAACGTACACTGGAGCCGGTGTGCAAGTACTTTGGATGCCGGTCATGGGAGAACAGGGGAATGTTTCCGATGCAATTGCCGTAGATGTTTTTCCCAGAGGAGTTCTTCCTCTATTTCTTGTTCTCTCTCGAAGCGGCGTTCCTGCTCGCAGTCCTCGCTCCACTGATGCTTAGCTTCTTCCTCGATTTGGATCTGAAAATCTTCATCGCTTTCGCTCCATCCACGGTCGCGGACGACTACTTCAGCGCGTTGCAGGATTTCCTTCCATCGAAGCATATCGAGTTCGATTTCTTCTTCAATGGAAATATATGGATGCTGCATAAAAATGAGTAAAGGACTCATTGTATGCAGGGAGAGCAAGACGGCATCAGGTTCTTGAAGGAGAAAAATGGACGAAGAGCGTATTTTGGCATCCAAAAGCAGAAAATCCGGTTCCAAGGATGCATGGAACAGAAAGAGTAGTGCTAAAATGGGTCTATGTGCATCCGTCTTACGAGCCTTCCTATGCCCATAGCATCCGATTATGCATGACGAGAGGTTTCTTACGACACAATGCATCGCATTTCTTTGGGATCTCTTCTCCTGTTGAAAGGAATGCCTTAAGATTGTCCGGCGTTTGTTCTTTGCGGGTGTCGTATAATGGCTATTACCCCAGGTTTCCAACCTGGTGACGACGGTTCGATTCCGTTCACCCGCTCCACCAGGCTTCGCCTGCGGACTACGCCGAGGTTTCGCCCACTTAGGAAAATCCAATAACGCCGGGTGCCTCGGCGTAGCCTTTTCTGTGCAAGAAAATTCTACAAAGAGCATTGGGGGACTTTTACAGCGGGCGAAGCCGGGCTATTCTTATCCACTATGTATTTCGTCTATGTTCTCGAATCAGCTGATGGCCAACATTGGTACTTCGGAGTTACAAATGATGTTAAGAAAAGACTCGCCGAGCATAATGTAGGCAAGAGCACCCATACGAATAAATTCAAACCTTGGTCACTGTGACTTTGAGTCACATTCAAAGAACGTCTGCAGGCAGAAGAATTTGAGATATACCTGAAATCTCATTCAGGAAGAGCATTTATGAAGAAGCATCTACACGAAGATGTCTGACTTAATTCGCTGGGTTGTTCTTTGACAAGGGCAAGTAGCCCGCTCCATAATTGACATTTTAAAATATATTTGATATAATGCATCATATGCAACACACACTCAAAAATAAAAAGGTTCCTATCGCCGTTGCTCTTGGCGGGTTTCTTGCTAGCGCAATCGTATTCCAAGGTGTGTTTTCGAAGGACGCACCCGACGTTAAGAGCACGTCTCTCTCGTCATCCGAGGGTTCGGCAGGGACGGAGATCGGAATACAGGGTTCCAGATTTACGAGTCCGCAAAAAGGGACCAGCGACAAAAAGGAGAAGGATGTTGTTTCAGAGCCAGAGAAGCATATGCCCATGAAAGATGAGGTCGTACCTCCGCCGATCCCATTGCCTGACGCGACGACACCCGCTACTCGAGTCGATGTTCTCACTCCGAAAATCTTCAAAGAGAGCGATGAGAAGGTCAGTAAGGAAAAATCCGAACCGAGCGAGAAGAAAATAAAAGTGATAGATGTGAACGGTAAATCAGGCAACGACAAAAAGGAGAAGGATGCTGTTTCGGCGCCGGAGAAGCATATGCCAAGTAAAGATGAGGTTGTCCCTTTGTCCGCGCCTCCACCACCCCGCTCCACGTTAAAAATCACATCTCTGTCGCCATTCGAGGGTCCCGCGGGGACAGAGATCCAAATACTCGGCTCCGGATTTACCACATCGCTCGAAGGGATCAGCGGCACGAAGGTGAAGAATGACGTCTTGGCGCCGGGGAACTACCTGGTCATCCAAGACGAAGTTGTTCCAGAGCCGCTTCTGTCGCCGGACGGTGTCACGCTCACTGCGCGGGTGGATCTTCTCACGTCGAAACTCGTCAAAAAGTGCGAGGAGAAGTTCAGCAAGAAAAAACCGGAACCGTGCAGGGTACAAATAAAGGTGATAAATGCGTACGGCAAATCAAGCAATAGAAAAGGATTTTTGATTACCGGTCCAGCCGCTGATATTTTGCCATCGCCAGAGCCCACTCCTACGCCAAACCCCCGTTCGGAAGCAACCATATCTCTCGCTTGGCCAATGAGCGGCCGTGGCTGGGCGCCCAATACCAATATGTATATTAAGGTAACCGTTGCCAATTACGATCAGGCTCACGACGGCGAAATCACTTTTGATTTGGTTCGTGCCGGGTCTATTGTCCAAACATTCGGTTATACGCCTAAAAATTCTTGGGAAAGTGTTGTTCCCCAAAACGGCACGGTAAACGCCATTTGGATGGTGCCCTCGTCCTTGGCGGCGGGCAATGATTACACGCTGGAAGCGTCTTTCGCCAATCTGCCTAAAACAAAAGTATCAAGTCAGCCATTTTCTATCCTGGGGGGATCGGTTACCATAAACGGTCAAACCGTTGATGTATTCACCGGCATGCCCGTTCAGTCCACTCTCAGTTATAATCAAAATGGAGTGTATATGCATCCTTCGAGCGATGCTGCGGGTAACTTCTCGGTTACAGAGCCAACCATTCAGTTCTGGGAAACCACCGTTGCCGCATACTCGGCTTGCTACATCAATGGCTTTGGATTCTCCAGCTGGGTTGATTATAGTGCTTATGGGTATGAGCAGCCCAACAACTTCATTGGCGATGACGCCTTTGGAATATTAATTGACCAGGGGATGATTGTGCCACGATTGCTCTATGTTCCGATACTCGGTCCCTCCGTTGATATTAAAATTCAGAAATGGCCGGGCGTGGATTTTTCCATGACATCTGACATTCCAGTTGTGTTTGAAATTGACTATCCAAACATAAGCGGTCCTGGAAATGGCAACTATTCGACCTCACATGCTTTGAATGGTGGGGTAGTCCCTCTTGATTTGGATGTGACCGTTAAGCTGACCGACCAAGCAGGCATCACGTATGTTTCACCAATTCTGCACCTGCCTCGCGATCACGGCTGCGCGCCGGTAACGTTAGATTTCACGGGAGGCAAGTTCACCTGGGAACCGTAAGACTGGGTTGCCCCGACTCATCGATCAAGGACACAAGCTCCTAGGATCCACCCATCGCGGTTGTAATAATTTCCAGCCTTTGCCTTCGGGCTTCGGCCGGCAGGTCAGTAACCCACTCCAGAAAAAACTAGACTCCGTTCGCTTTACCTAAAACAGCGGCAACTTTATTCCTAACGTTTGACAACCTTCCTGCCGCCTCTGTAAAAAATTCGAACGCAGCTTCAGCACCAAGCTTATCCAATCCCAATTGATGACGTATGAGCGCTAGCTTTGTCTCATAATTTGGCACAAAAACATTATCAACAATGCTCATTCCCATTTTTGCAAGGTTGCCCATAGCTATTGATTATGGGCAAAGATGCGAAGATGTCAATGAAAGGTGGATGAGCATCCTACTCACAGCGCTCCCAAATCCAACTCTTCATGCATTTCGATCTGCGCCACGAATTCCTCATCATGGCTGACTAAGATCATTCCTCCTTCATATGCATTGAGTGCCTGGGCGATGACCGGAAGATGGCGGAAGTTAATGTGGTTTGTGGGTTCATCGAGAATGAGCAGTGTGGGTTTTTGGAGCACGAATCGTGCGAAGCAGAGCAGTCCCTTGAGTCCTTCGGAGAGTGATCCTGCTTTCGATTGTAACTTGTCACCGGGCAGGAGGAAGCGTGAAGCCGTTGCATAGATGTGCTGCTTATTCGGCATCTCCATTTCCTGTTCCAGAATTTCGTACACGGTTTTCTCCATCGGGAGCCCCGAGAAATCCTGGCGGTAATATCCCACCTTCACTTCGGGAGTGATGATGGCACCCTTTTCTTTGCCCGATGCCAGGCTTTCCAGAAGCGAGCTTTTCCCGATCCCATTCGGACCCGTGATCAGCACGCGATGCCGCTTGCGCACGGTGACGTGAACTTTTTTCTTCGTCGGCTTGTGATCCTTCATCACCGTTACGGAAGTGATTTGCACGAGAGGCTTTGAGCATTCGGTGATATCGATTGTGAAGGGGGGAATGGTCTTATCCTCCTGACGCACGTCCACCTTGTTATCTTCAGCTTCCTCTACGGCGCCTCGCATTTTGCTTGCGAGTTTGCGCATTTTTCCGCCTTTGTGGGAGAAGAAGTTGATCTTCTCCTTCTGGTCGAGGATGTCTTTCTCCATGCGCGCATTTTGGCGCTGCTCGCGCTCGATTTGCGCTTCGATCTGCTCAACGACATCGAAATAGTCTCCGACGTATTGCTGCACTTTGTGGGTAAAGGTATCGAGGTGGAGCACTCCGTGCGTGAAGCTATTTAAGAATGCGGCGTCATGGGAAATCACGATGCAGGTTTTGTCGTAGTCAATCAGGAATTGCGTGAGGTGATCGATGCCCTGGGCGTCGAGGTTATTCGTCGGCTCATCGAGGAGCAGGATGTCGGGCTCTTGAATCAGGGCGTAGGCGAGAAGCAACCGTGCTTTTTGTCCGCCGGAGAATGCAGCGACTTTCTTCTCGAGCGGAGCGTGCAGATGCACCGCATCGAGGACGCGCGTGATATGACGCTCGATATCGTATTTCTTTTCGGAAAATGCGCCTGTGAACAGCTGCAGCACGGTCTTTTCCAAGTCTTCTTTTGCCACAACCTGCTTAGCAATCCCGATCGTAGTACCACGCTTGCTATGGATTTCCCCTTCCGTCGGGCGGATTTCGCGCATGATCATCTTGAAGATCGTGCTTTTCCCAGCACCATTTTGACCGACAATCGTGAGCTTACTGTTCTCGTGGACTGAAAAGCTGGCCTCTTTCAGAATGAGCTTTTTGTGATCGTAGTGAAACGACACGTCCTGAAACCGCAAGATGACTTCTCCGTGATCCATGAAATAAAGGAAAGGGATGAGACGCGCTAGTGTAGGCAATATTTCTACCCCGGGGTAGGCGCTTACGGTATTTTTTCTATTGCCTCCCGGATTGCTTCCTCATCCGGCTTTTTCCATGGATGACACGAAAGCACGCGCCGTATCAATCTCGGAATACCCCTGATGATCCCATGCTGCGCGATTACCTGTTTCCCGAACTCCGAGCACGTCGGATGATGTCGGCAGTAGCCGTACGGGTAGAGGTGCCGGAGGGGACCGTGGTCGGGGGAGAGTGTGGATTGATAGAGATCGATCACTCTGATGACCACGTCTTTTGCGAAATTGCGCATTGTACAAGAGAGGAGTAGGCTTCATTCTAACTCTTCTCCGCAACCTTTATGGATTTTGCCCTTTCTCCTCAGGATCTCCTTCTCGGACTACAGGTCGTCATATCCGTGATCGTGGTCGTTGTTCTCTACCACGTCCTCTTTATCGTTGTGGATCTGCGGAAGGTTCTGCGGAGAGTCGATGACATTACGGAACAGGTGGAAGCGATCATCTTAAAGCCGATTTCGCTCGCTGATCAGATTCTGGGGAAGGTGATGGAGATGATGGAAGTAGGATCGAAAGGACATAAGGGGAAGAAGAAGGGGAAGCATCATGGGGCGATCGAAGGATAGGGCGAATGCTGAAGATACAAGATGCAAGATACAAATAAACTCTAAGATCCAAATCCAAAAATCCCACGGAAACATTTGGCTTTTTGTTTTTCGATCTTATTTGTATCTTGCATCTTGTATCTTCAGCATTGCTTTACAATACTTTTTGTCTATCAATCACCACTTTTATAAACAATCTCTTCACCGCATCGTACGCTGCGTCGAAGAGTTCGGCGATCAGCGAGTTCAAGCGGCGCATACGCGCGTAGAGGGCGTTTAATTTGTATGCGGCTCCCGGGCGCGTGAGACGCTTGCGCGCGCGCTTCACTTCGCTGTGGAGCTCTGAAACTTCTTTCTCGATCTCTTTCTGAAGTTCTTGGCGCATGACTTCCTGCGCCGGAAGATTCGCGATTTTCTGATTGCGGACGGAAGTCGCGCTCGTCGCATCATCTCCCTTGGTTGCGGCTTTCCCTCCACCGCCTCCGCCCATGTCTGCAGAACGGTCTTCTCCGATGCGCTCGCTGATTTTATCGATCGCTGCAAGAGCATCGAGAAGCATCTCCACTTTGGGTGGCTGTGTAACTATGAGAACAGCCGCAGATTCTATTCCTTGACTGAGGAGTTTGCCTGTTTCTGGCGATGCACTGGTTTGCTGCATTACTTCTCTATTGTCCCTTTTTTTGCATAAATTGTCAATCCGCAGCGAAATTCCCCAATGGATTGATCTATACTCTTCCTGTGACTGAACAAACCATCTTCCATAAGATCCTTGCCCGTGCCATCCCGGCGGCAATCGTCACCGAAGACGACGAAGTCCTCGCGTTCAAAGATATCCACCCCAAAGCGCCGACCCATATCCTCTTCATCCCGAAGCACTTTGTCGCGTCGATTGCTGATGTGACTCCCGAAACGGCGCATATTCCGGGAATGCTGATCCTCAAAGCACAGAAATTTGCGGCAGAGCAGGGGATAGCGGGATACAAATTAACATTCCATGTCGGAAAGGGTGGGGGGCAGGAGGTGATGTATCTGCATCTTCACTTTTTAAGTGAGGAGAAGTTGAAGTGAGATAAAGATAATGGGAGGAAGGGCGCAAGGGCACAAGCACACAAGGGCGCAATGCCCTGTGTGCTTTTATCGTGCCGTCTTGTGCCCTTGGCTTGTCCTGAGCTTTTCGAAGGGTTCTTGTGCCCTTCGGCTACGCCGTATATCCCGCCTTCTGCGCTTCCTCTTCCGTCTTAAACATCACCCGGTTCTCCTCTTTGATCTTCTCCGCGCCTGTTGATCCGGTCGGGTAATATTTCTTGCCGGTTTTGGAAGCGATGAAGCCTTCTGCGGATTCAGCACCCGCGGACCCTTCGGCGGAGCTCAGGACAGGGGGGTGCTGCTGGGGTTCTTTGGGTTCTTTGGTTTCCTTGTTCTTTGCCTCTTCCTCCTCCCGTTCCTTCTTGATTCTCTCCAGCGTCTCTTTATCAATCGGCAAGATCGCTTTGATCGAGAGACCGATTCTGCGCTCGTCAACATCGATATTGATCACCTGCGCATCGACCTTCTGACCAATGCGGAGCGCTTGTGCTGGATCGGTGACCTTGTGGTGCGCGATTTCTGAGAGGTGCACGAGACCGCTGATATCCTTTTCGAGCTGCAGGAATGCGCCGTAGTCGGCGAAGCGCACCACTGCGCCACTCACGCGCTTGCCGACTGGGTAGCGCTCGGCGATGGCCTCCCAAGGATCTGCGGTGAGCTGTTTGATGCTGAGGCTGAGTTTGTCTCCCTCCACGCCGATGATCTTCACCTTTACGCGATCACCGACCGCCGCGTGCTCGGAAGGGTTTTTTACGTGACCCCATGCGATCTCGGAAATGTGCACGAGTCCTTCGAGTCCGTCGAATGTCGCAAAGAGTCCGAACTTCACGACCCCCGATACGATGCCGTCTTTGGCGTCGCCAATTTTCAGGTGTTCCAATGCTTTGGCGCGTTCCTCTGCCATTGCTTCACGCTCGGAGACGACGATTTTGCCGGCTGCTTCATCCATTGTGATGATCTTCACCATGAAGGTGTGGCCGATGTATTTGCCGAGGCGCGTGATGATCTCCGATGCGTCGGCGTTGTTCACGCGGGGGTAATGCGCGGGAGCAAGCTGCGAGACCGGGAGGAACGTGCGAATGCCGTCGATATTGCTGAGGAGCCCTCCTTTGTTGGCTTCTTGCGCCGTGAACTTCATGATGCCTTCCTCCGCGACGAGCTTGTGGAAGCGGTCCCACGCGCGCTGCTGGCTGGCCATCCGAAGGCTCAAGACCGCCATACCTTCATCATTCTCTTCCTCAAGAACCATCGCCGCGGCGGTGTCACCCATCTTGAGTTCGTGGAATGTATTGAAGGAATCTCGGAGCTCCCTGCCCGAGACAATTCCCGTGATCACGCCGCCGATATCGACGAGCAGTTTATTCTTTCCCCGATACACGACGATGCCTTCGACGAGCTCGCCGGGCTTCACGCGGATCAGCGGAGGAGCGTCCTTGAGGAGCTGCTCCATCACGGCATTGGTCTTCTTCTGTTTGATGGTGGATTTTCCCATAAGAAAGATTGGGTGCGAGTGGAAAAAATAAGAGGAGCCTCTCCCGTCCTCGCACGAGCAGCGGGGGAGTACATAAAGATTGGCACCAGCTGCTTGGAAGGTCAAGAAAAACATGAAGAAGCTGCTCAGCTCATAGCACCATCCCCGCCACCTTCATCTCCACTCCCTTGATCTTCTGCTCCTGGCTCGTGACGGGGTTATAGATCTGGTAGTAGAGCTCGATCAGCTCCTGTGTGGGGAGTCTCCGGGAATTGAGACCCACGTTGTGGAGCCCCGCTTGCACCTGCTGCACGCGGTCTTTGAGCTGGACGCTTTTTTCAGGGAAATTGCGGTAGCGCGCGCCGGCTTTTCCTCCTCCATCATCCACAGAGATCCACGACAGAAACTGATTGATGAGTCCCGGGCGCTTTGCCGCCTGACCGGAGACATCGTCTAGAGGGACGATCACAAAGAAGCGCTTTTGCATGATGTCTGCTACGTCGACGATCTTCTCAATGAACGTCGCGTAGGCTTCCGTCTGTGCCTTGAGCAGCGGGTTTCCCTGCTTCTCGGCCTGCGCGCGCGTTTGTTCCATGTAGGGGTCAATGTTCACCTTCGTCGAGCGGATGACCACCTGGATCGGGAACGTGAGTGTGTTCACGAAGCCCTCGTAGCCCGCAATGATCCCCTGCTGTTCCGTCTCGCTTTTGAGGTTGAAGTTCAGGGGTTCTATCAGGAGTACCGCGCGGAGTCCGCCGTTTTTCAGAAGCACGGTATCGTTGCGGAGTTCCGCGATCGGCAGAAACCGTTGCGTGGAGGCGTGCACGTCTTTCTTGCCGCGGCGCACGGTGCTTTTGACCTGTTTGCGGGAGATGTTCATGAGACTCTGGGGGGAGCGATGTCGCGAATGAGGGAGGATGCAGTAGGGAGAGTGCGGATACCGTCGAGCGTTCCGTTTTCCGTAAGCGGTTCGGCACGGATGCGGGTTGTATCAACGGGGAGAGTAGGGGCAGCAGATGTCTCTTCTGCGATCACCGCATCCGGTTCTTCTACGAGATCCGCATCAGAGGGTCCTTTGTCGAGGAGTTCGCTCAGTTCGTGGATTCTCCGGTTCTTCTCCTCCTTGTGGCGATTGACCTCTTCTATTTTCTTCTCGCTCGCGACTTCTCTGTCGGATTTCATGCTCGCTGTCCCGATGGAAATTGTGATGCCGCGACGGGGCGCCCACACGCGGATCGCGGGCTTGTCACTTTTCTCGAGCATGAGGAGGCAGAACCGCGTAAGGGTGATGCCGTTGATTTTCACGAAGGCGAATGCCGCGCCGACCACGAGCGGCGTCCACGCGAGCACCCCGGTGACCGCCGACAGGATTCCCGCAGCTTTCACAGAGGCGAACATGCCGTAACTTAAGCCCCCGGTCAGCAGACAGATGATGATTTGGCGCAGGGTGATCGAACCGATGATGCGGTCCTCGACGTAGACGTTCTGCGGAATCTTGACGGGGTCGATAGTCATAGAATCTCAGTATTATAGCAAATAATGCGGTTTTAAGGAATCCCTGTTTGGGAGAGACCAAGGAAACCGAGGAGACCGAGGAACAGATGTTTCGCTGTTTTTGATGCACTATACTTCTTGTGGGAAATGTATTATTAAAGTATAATAATATGATATGTCAATTAGTCGAGAAATCATCGAAGCACGCATTGCAAACCTCACAGAGGCGGCAATAGATGAGAAGCGTATTGTCGATTTTCTGGGACCGGAAGAAGACCAAAATGCGTTGCTCGATCACATCGTGGGAATCACAGAAGAATACAGGAAGGTATTCGAGGAGCAGTTCATCGGACCACTACTGCCAGGAAAGCCGCTTGATGATGCAGGTGCTGCATTGCTCGGACTGCCACCCGTCGATGATCTTCTTGATCTGGGGATACGCATCGACCGGTTCCGTCGCCAGATCATCGCCCGTCTGCATATTTCCACGGAGGAGCTACAACAACTCCAGGGATCTTCGGGAGAAGTAGACGGGCGGGAAAATATGCGGGTCGTGGATATGGTTCACACGCCGCCGGATGCATTCGAACCACCCGTCGGTGATGGCGGTGGCAAACCTATGCTCACGGAATTTGCGGAGCGTCTCACTGCATTCCGATATCTGCTCTATAGCCTCGGCATCGATCCCGATGACCCGAAGCAAGTGCTCATGGAGATCGGGCGCGTTCGCGAGGAGATGATGCGACGCGTGAGCTACGTGAGTGTTCTCATTAAGCCGCTCGGACGTCTTGTGGAGCTTTGCAACCAAGTCGGTAACCGTTCATTCGTGTGGAAGTCCGATTCTGAAGAGGACATGAAGCGATATGCCGCGATCGGGAAGGAAAAAAAGAAGCAGATGCTTAAAGAACATCCGGAACAGGGAACAGAGATCGTGATGTCGAAGGGGTGGATGGAGCGGATGCGGGTGTATCTGGAGGGGGAAGATGTTGTGGTCGCAGAGAAGGCGAAGCCAAAGACGCCGAGAATTCTGGAGGATTTGCGTAACAGTGAAGCTGCAGCGGACATCGTACGATCTATTCTGGAGACAGAAGGAGTTCTGGCAATTGAAGATCGAGAAATGGATGGAAAAAAGGAGCGGGTGCTTGTGTGGAAGAAAACAGTGAGTCCTCGTAGTACATTCAACAAGGACTCAACACGTTTAAGCACCTATCTCGGCAGAGCTTCAGGAATAAATGGGAGTATTTATCAATCATTTATTTCAATGGTTCCAGTAATTCGTAGACTTTATGAAGGAGAATATAATAGGGAAGACTATCTTAATCGAGATATTCAAGTGAAAGTTTTAGGCGCCGAGGCGGCAGCAAATATTGCTCGGTCAATATTGGAAGCACAAGGTTCGATTGCTCTCGAGGAGCGGATAATAAAAAACGAGAAAAAACAAGTTCTCGTATGGAAGCAATCGATTAATCCAGGAAGAAAATTTTGTGATTTTCCTTCTTCCTTAAGCACATATCTTGGCTTAGCTCTTGGTATAGAGGGAAGATCATACACCTCATTTTTTTCTATTGTTCCTGCCATTCATCAGATTTATGAAGGAAGATATGATGTTGAAGAATATTCAGATCAAAAAATACAGTCTAAAGTTGTAGCTGCAAGTGATCTAAGGGAAGCATCAGACATTGTGTGGTCCATACTCACAGCAGAAGGAGTTGTTTTTATTGATGAGCGTACGATTGGTAAAAAGAATAAACGTGTACTTGTCTGGAAAAATACGATAAATCCACAGAGAAAATTCGGTACTTTTTCTTCCACTTTGGGCACTTACATCGGTAAAGCTCTCAATTTAGCTGGTAGTAAAGCTTACCCCTCTTTCTTTTCCATCGTGCCTGCTATTCGCGAACTTTTTGCAGCAAGATATGATGAAGAAGAATGTGAACCAAACATGCATCTTTCTTTGATCGCGGCAAAAGGAAGTAATGCGGAGCAGAAAACGTCAGCCGATATAGCTCGAAAGATCCTTGAATCAGAAGGGATCGTGTCTATTGAGGAGCAAATTGTTGGTGATGAAACCAGTCGTATGCTTACTTGGAAAAAAGTCGTTGATCCTCGAAGTAAACTAGGAACACTTTCACTGCCAATTCGTGTTTATCTCGGCAAGGGTCTAGGTGTAAGCGGAAGCAGAGCGTACATGTCCTTTTCTTCAATGGCACCCGCAATCCGTCAGCTGTATGCTGGGTGCTATGATCAGGAGGAATATGCCACGCCGGACATACAATTCGAGGTGGCAGATCAGGATGCAAAACAGGAGTTCCTACGAAAGTTACTTGAGAAAGAAGGTATCATTGGTCTAGAGAAACGTTTTCCACACGGTGAATCAGCACCTCATGAAAGCGTTCTCGTGTGGAAAAAGACTGTCGATCCTCGTAAAAGATCGGGTAATTTAATTGTTCCTTTATGCACGTGCCTTGGCAAAGCTCTCGGTGTTCACGGGAGTGAGGTATACCTGTCTTTTACTTCATTAGTACCCGCAATCCGTCAGCTTTTCGCTAAACGCTATGACCGAGAGGAATATGCCACACCCGACATGCAATTTGGGGTGGCTGATCAGGCAGCGAAACAGGCGATCCTGCGAAAGTTACTCGAAAAAGAAGGTGCTATTGTTTTGGAGAAACGTTTTCCACACGGTGAATCAGCACCTCATAAAAACGTTCTTGTATGGCAAAAGACTATCGATCCTCGTAGAAAATTTGATGGTCACAATATGCCATTGAATAGCCTGTTTGGAGATGTGTTTGATGAAGGTGTGAGTTCACATTATCAGTCATTTTCATCCATAGTTACTGCGGTTCGCCAATTATACGCTGGAAGTTACGATTTTGAGGAATGGAAAATCTCTAAACTTTATCCGCTTATCCGAATTGATACAGCTCCAGAAAATTTTGAAGGATAATAAAATGGGGGCTATTCTCTACTTCCACTTCGACGCTTATTTCTCGTTAATCTGCTACTTCCGCCGTCTCTGCCACATCTTTCTCCTCTGGAGGAGTAATACCAAGAGAACCCAATGATTACTCATCAGGTTCTTTTGATTTCCTTATGTACTACTCCGCCACTTCCACTGTCTCCGCCACATCTTTCTCCTCTTTCACCGTCTTTTCCTCCGCCCCGTGCATCAGCACGATCTGATCCTTGTTCTTGCGGACAACACGGATCGTATCGCCGGGATTGAAGACCCCCTTGAGGATCTCTTCGGCGATTTCATCTTCCACGCGTTCCTGGATCACGCGACGGACGGGACGGGCGCCGTACTCGGGATCAAACCCGAGCTCGCCGAGGAGCTGCACGGCTTTGGTATCCACGGTAATGTGGTAACCCTGATCCTCGATGCGGCGCTCGAGATCGGTGAGGTGCATCAAAACGATCTTGCGGATGCAGGTCTGATCGAGGGCGTTGAAGACGATCATGTGGTCGATGCGGTTTAAAAATTCCGGACGCAGCTGGTCCTTGAGTTCCTGAAGAACTTCCTGGCGTTTCGCTTCGTAGTCGCGCTCTTCGGCAGCGGCATCGGCAGAGAGCTTGAAGCCGATCTTTGCTGCTTGCTTCGTGAGCTTCTCCGCGCCGATGTTGCTCGTCATCACGATGATCGTATTTTTGAAATCCACTTTCTTCCCTTGACCGTCTGTGAGCGTTCCATCCTCAAGAATCTGCAGGAGGATATTGAAGAACTCTGGGTGCGCCTTCTCCACTTCGTCGAAGAGAACAACAGAGTAGGGTTTCCTGCGCACGGCTTCCGTGAGCTGCCCACCTTCATCGTAGCCGACGTAACCGGCGGTGGTTCCTGTGAGCCGCGAGACGTTGTGGCGCTCCATGAACTCGGACATGTCGATCTTGATGAGGGCATCCTCTTTTCCGTAGATCTCGGACGCAATCGCGCGCACGAGTTCGGTCTTCCCGACTCCCGTGGGTCCAAGGAAGAGGAAAGATCCAATTGGTCGGCGCTGATCCGCGATGCCTACTCGAGAGCGGCGGATGGCGCGAGCGACTTTGCGGATGGCCTCGTCTTGCCCAATCACACGCTTGCGCAGCAGCATTTCGAGGTTCTGGAGCTTCTTGCGTTCCGACTTGAGGAGCTTGGTCACGGGGATGCCTGTCATCCTTGCAATCACATGCGTGACATCATCTTCGGTAATCGAGAGGGGAGTGCGACGGTCACCGTCGTGGCTGCTCTTCATGGTTTGCAGCTTTTCTTGGAGTTCGGTTTGCTCCTGTTTAAGCTTCAGCGCCGTGTGGTACTTCTGCTCTTTCACAGCCATCTGCTGACGGGCGATGAGTTTTTCGAGCTTCTCTTCGATCTTCTTCAGCTCCGGAGAGACTTCTGCCTGCAGGCTCTTTCCGGCGGCGGCTTCATCGAGTACGTCGATGGCTTTGTCCGGAAGGTAGCGTTCGGTGATGTAGCGTTTACTGAGCTCGATTGCTGCTTCGAGGGCGTCATCGGTGATCGTGAGCGAGTGGAACTCTTCGAATCCTTTGCGGATGCCCTTGAGAATGCTGAGGGTATCTTCCACGCTCGGTTCCTCGACCAAGATCGACTGGAAGCGGCGCTCGAGCGCGCGGTCTTTTTCCACCGTCCGGTATTCATCCACCGTTGTTGCGCCGACCACTTGGAGTGATCCGCGGCTGAGAGCCGGCTTCAGAATATTCGCGGCGTCGAGCGAACCTTCTGCCGAACCCGCGCCGACCACCGTATGCATTTCGTCGATGAAGAGGATGATGGAGCTTTCGGCATTCACTGCCTCCTTAATGATGTCATCGAAACGCTGCTCAAATTCGCCGCGGTACTTCGTTCCAGCGACGAGTGATCCCATATTGAGGACGAGCACGCGCTTGCGAGCAAGCGCCGAGGACACTTTGCCTTCGG